>JAAXVP010000036.1 GCA_013335435.1 Thiobacillus sp.
GCGGCCGGCGTCCTGGCGGGCAGCCTGCTCGCCTATCAGCTCGCCCGGAGCTTCACCGGCGGCCTGCGCCGGCTGATCACCGGCGTCGGCCGGGTGGCCGCGGGCGAACGCGGCTTCCAGCTCCAGTTCCGGCGCGGCGACGAGATCGGCCACCTGGCGGCCGACTTCAACCACATGCTGGTCGCCCTGGAGAAGAACGAGCGCGACCGCGTCATCGCCGAGACCCAGGCCCGGGCCGCCCAGGCCAAGATGGCCAACATGCTGGCCCGGGCGGACGACTCGCGCCTGGCCCTGCTCAGCATGCTGGAAGACCAGAAGGCGGCGGAAACCGCCCTGCGCCTGAGCGAGGCGCGCCTGCGCGACGCCCAGCGCGTGGCCCTCATCGGCAGCTGGGACCTGGACCATGCGAGCGGCCGCCTGACCTGCTCGGACGAGTTCTTCCGCATCGTCGAAGTCACTCCGGAACACTTCGACGCCACCCCCGCCGGCTTCCTCGCCTGCATCCACCCGGACGACCGCGAACTGGCCCAACAGACCTTCTGGGACTCGGTCGCCCAGCACCGGCAGCAGGACATCCTGCACCGCCTGGCGATGCCGGACGGCCGCATCAAGCACGTGCACGTGCGCTACGAGACCGAGTACGGCGACGACGGCCGGCCCATCCGCTCGTTCGGCACCCTGCAGGACATCAGCACCCGAATCCAGGCCGAAGAACAGTTGCGCAAGCTGTCCCAGGCCGTCGAGCAGAGCCCCAACAGCATCATGATCACCGACCTGGGGGCGCGCATCGAATACGTCAACGCCGCCTTCGCCGCCAGCACCGGCTACGACCGCGAGGAAGTCATCGGCGTCACGCCCAAGCTGTTGCATTCCGGCCAGACCCCGCCTGTCGTCTACCAGGAACTGTGGACCAAGCTGACCGCCGGCGAACCCTGGCAGGGCGAATTCGCCAACCGGCGCAAGAACGGCGAGCTCTACTACGAGGCCGCCACCATCGTGCCGATCCGGCAGCCGGGCGGCAGGATCACCCACTACCTGGCGGTGAAGGAGGACATCACCGAGAAGAAGCGCACCGCCGCCGAACTGGATCACTACCGCCATCATCTGGAAGACCTGGTCCAGGAACGCACCCACCAACTGGTCGAGGCGAAACTGGAAGCGGAGACCGCCAACCAGGCCAAGAGCGCCTTCCTGGCCAACATGAGCCACGAGATCCGCACCCCCTTGAACGCCATCGTCGGGCTGACCCATCTGCTCCTGGCCGGCAGCCGCGACCCCGGCCAGCAGGACAAGCTGCGCAAGGTCACCGACTCCGCCCACCACCTGCTCGCCGTGATCAACGACGTGCTCGACATCTCCAAGATCGAGGCCGGCAAGTTCAGCCTGGAAACCGTCGACTTCGAGCTCGAACGCCTGCTCGGCAACGTCGCCGACCTGATCCTGGAAAAGGCCCGCGACAAGGGGCTCGAACTGATCGTACACATCGCGCCGGATCTGCCGCACTGGCTGCGCGGCGACCCGACCCGCCTGACCCAGGCCCTGCTCAACTATGCCGGCAACGCCGTCAAGTTCACCGAGGCCGGTTCCATCACCCTGGGCGCCGCCAGGGCCGGCGTCGACGAATCCGGCCTGCTGGTCCGCTTCGAGGTTCGCGACACCGGCATCGGCATCCCGGAAGAGGCCCGCGGCCGGCTGTTCCAGGCCTTCGAGCAGGTGGACGGCTCGATCTCCCGGCGCTACGGCGGCACCGGCCTCGGCCTCACCATCACCCGCCGCCTGGCCGAGCTGATGCACGGCGAGGTCGGCTTCGAAAGCCGGCCCGGCCAGGGCAGCCTGTTCTGGTTCAGCGCCCACTTGGGGATTTCCCTGCATGAGCCGAGTGCAAGCCTGGATCTGCCTATGCAAGGACATCGCGTCCTGCTCGCCGACGATGCGCCCGAGGTGCGGGCCGTGTTGTCCGCCATGCTGGCCGGACTGGGTCTGCTGGTCGACAGCGTCGATTCGGGCGCGGCCGCCCTGGCCGCCATCCAGGCCGCCGACGCCGACGGCCATCCCTATGACTTGGTGATGCTGGACTGGCGCATGCCGGGCCTGGACGGCATGGAAACCGCGCACCGCCTGCGCGAACTTCCCTTGTCGCGGCAACCCGAACGCCTGCTGGTCACCGCCTACGACGAGCCGAGCCTCCGGGAAACGGCGAGATCGGCAGGCTTCCAGGCCGTCCTGATCAAGCCGGTGACCCCATCGGAGTTGTACAACAGCCTGCTGCCCTTGTTCGATACCAGCGTGCGGCCGGCCCCGGCCGAGCCCGAACAGGCCCTATCGAATGCCGACTTCACGGGCACCCGCTTGCTCCTGTGCGAGGACAACCCGATCAACCAGGAAGTGGCCATGGAGCTCCTCCATGCCGCCGGCCTCGAGGCCGACCTGGCCGAGAACGGCGCAGTCGCGGTCGAGATGGTCATGAAATCCGCCGAGCATCCCTACGACCTGATCCTGATGGACATCCAAATGCCGGTCATGGACGGCCTGGAGGCGGCCAGTGCCATCCGCGCGCTGCCCGGCCAGGACCAGGTGCCGATCCTGGCGATGACCGCGAACGCCTTCGTCGAGGACCGCCAGCGCTGCCTGGATGCCGGGATGAACGACCATGTCGGCAAGCCGGTCGATCCCGATGCCCTGTATGCCACCCTGGCGCGCTGGCTGCCCAAGCGTGGCGCGCAGATCGCCCCACTCACGCCTGTGCTCCCCAATGCGGACAGCGAAGAAATCTTCGCCGGCATCGCCGGCCTGGATGCCTATACGGGCTTGCGCATCACTCAGGGCAACGTGGAGAAATACGCCGCCCTTTTGCGCCTGTTCGTCGACCATCATGAAAACGACATGGCCAATTTGCGTGCCAGCCTGGCCGGCGGCGACCGCCACCAGGCCAAATTGATCGCCCACACCCTCAAAGGCGCCGCCGGGACGATAGGCGCGGAACGCCTGGCCGGTATCGCGCGTGAACTCGACGCCGGCCTCGCCGGCGAGCGCCCGGAAGCCGAGATCCTCGCCCTCGCCGACGAATTCGAGGCCGTCCGGCAGGTTTTCGCCACCGCCGTGCGCGCAATCGAGACCGCCGCCCCCAGTACCCCGGCAACGCCCGCGGATCCGGGGCGGGCAGGCGAACTTCTGGCCAATCTGGAGGCCTTGCTGGCCAAGGGCGATGCCCGTGCCGTCGCGTTGGCGCGCGACAGCGCCCCGGTCCTGCGGGCGGCCATGGCGGGCCGGGCCGAGCCGCTGCTGCGCCAGATCGAATCCTACGATTTCGAACTGGCCCTGGACACCCTGCGGGGCGGCCGTCCCGAAGCCGATTGATCTCCGCTCGACAGCTTGGAAATCAGGCGGCATGAACCCGGACGGTCCATTAAGGCAGGCCGAGCTTGTCAGGCTGAGACCCCGCGGCACCAACCGGGGTGCCGCGCCGCCAGATCTCAATCCGGGATGAAGCCGCACCCTTGCGGATGGAGAATCAGGGCCACTTCAGATGGCCTAAAGTTCTCCCGTGACCGGCCGATAAGTTGGCAGAATCAAGCCTGCCAAGCGAGGGGGACGACGCAGCGGCAAGTTCGTCAGGGTTACCAGATGAATTTCATTAATGAGAAATTTTACGAAGGGTTCACTGCATGAAAACCGTACTGTGTGTCGACGATTCCTCCACCGTCCTGCTCAGTCTTACCGCCATTCTCAGCAAGGCGGGTTACGGTGTCGAAAAGGCGATCAGCGGGGAGGATGGCCTGGGCAAGCTTAAAGGTTCGGTAAAGCCCGACTTGATCATCACCGACCTCAATATGCCGGGCATGAACGGTATCGATTTCATCAAACAGGTCAGGCAACTGCCCAACATGCGCTTCGTGCCCATCCTGTTCCTGACCACGGAGTCGCAACAGGCCAAGCGATCCGAGGCGAAAGCGGCCGGTGCCACGGGCTGGCTGGTCAAGCCGGTCAATGGCGACGAACTCTTGAACACCATCAAGCTGGTAATGCGCTGACCACCATGACCGAACAATCCATGCAGAAGCCGATCTGGCTGGCTTTCGGCGCCACGGCCGCGGTAGTCGGGCTCGGTGTCTACCTGCTGGCCGGGTTTTACCGCGCGGGCTTGTTGCCTGCGCTTGGCCTGTCCCCAAGCGTCGGTGATGCGCTGGGCGCGGTGGCCGTGATCGCCATCGCATTCCTGGTCCAGGGATGGCTAGTCCGTGTCCTTTGTGGCGCACGCGCAAAGACCGACGCGTCGCTCGAAGCCCAGGCGCGCGACCATGCCTGTACCATCGTCGCCGGCCGCGTGGCCGATGAGCTTGACCAGTTGCCGAGCTTCAACGACGTCATGCGTGGCCACCTCGGCAACGTGTCACGGGAGACCGAGACCGCCGCCTACCGCATCGTCGAGGAACTGCAAGCCATCGATGGCGTGGTTACCGAACTGCATACCTTCGCCAACCGCAGCAGCAGCGATTCCAGCGAGGTACTGGCCGCCTCGGAACGGGATCTCGCCGCCAACAGCCGGGTTGTCGAGGCGATGCGCGGCTACATCCGCAACCGCATGGGCGAGGCCGAGCAGGACCAGGCCCGCGTGCATACCGTGATCGGCGAGGCCAAACAGCTCGACAGCATCGTCCAGTTGATCAAGAGCATTGCCGAGCAAACCAACTTGCTCGCCCTCAACGCCGCCATCGAGGCCGCCCGCGCCGGTGAGGCCGGGCGCGGTTTCGCCGTGGTCGCCGACGAGGTGCGCAAGCTATCCATGCAGACCGGCGAGGCGGTGGCCAAGATCAGCAAAGGCATCGCCACCGTCGCCAGCGCCATCGAGGTGCAATTCAAGGACAAGCTGTCCAGTTCCAATCTGGCCGAAGAGCGCCGGGTGCTCGAACAGTTCGCCGACCAGTTGAATGGCATGGAACATCAGTACACCGAGCTGGTCAGGCAACAGAGCCAGGTACTCGGCACCATCGCGGAGAGCAGCAGCAAGCTCGCCGGCATGTTCGTCCAGGCGATGTCCAGCGTGCAGTTCCAGGACGTGGTCAGGCAACAGCTGGAGCATGTCACCAACGCGGCCAGCCGCCTGGACCAGTATGCGAGCCGACTCGCCGAGGCTTTGCGCCACCCGGAAGCGGGCGGGAATTCCGTGGAGCCGCTGGCCAAACATCTTGGCGAGATGTTCGACGGCTACGTGATGCAGTCCCAGCGCGAGGTGCATAACAAATCGACTGGGTCGGCACACACGGTCTCCGGTGGAGAGCCCAAGGTCGAGCTTTTTTGACGGCGATCATGGTTTGCCCGGACAGCTCATGCCGGAAGCCGCATAGACGTCTTTTGCAGTACTACAACCGAAACCGGTGGATGACATGACCGATCAGATGCAAGGCTCCGACATCAGGCGGCTTGCCCTTGAGGAAGACATGACTATCTACAATGCCATGCCGATCAAGGAAAAACTTCTCTCGGCCCTGGATGGCTGCCATGAACTCGAGCTCGACCTATCCCTGGTCGGCGAGATCGACACCACCGGGGTCCAGCTCCTGATCATGGCCAAGCAGGAGGCCAACCGCCTGCTCAAGTCACTGCGCCTGGTGGCCCACAGCGCACCGGTGCGCGAGGTACTCGACTTCTACAACATCGCCGCCTACTTCGGCGATCCTCTGCACATTCCCGCGCGCGAGCGCGCCTGACGGTCGGAGCAGCCATGGACGAACTGCAGCAGGCCTTCGTACAGGAAAGCGGTGAGCAACTGGTGCAGCTGGAGGACACCCTGCTGCTGCTGGAGCAGAACCCGCATGATGCCGAGGCGATCAACACCCTGTTCCGTTCCGCGCATACCATCAAGGGCGCGGCGGGCGTGGTCGAGTGCGACTACATCGTCGCCTTCACCCATGTGGTGGAAAACCTGCTCGACCAGTTGCGGGATGGCAATCTCTCGGTTACGCCAGACCTTATCGCCCTCCTGCTCAACTGCAAGGACCATATGGCAGCCTTGCTCGATATCTTTGCCGGCGGCGCCGGGGGGCCGAACGAGGATCTGCTGGGCCGGGGCGACACGCTGAGTCGGCAACTCAAGAGCTACCTGCCCGAGGCCGGCCCCCGGCAAGGCGTGACCGCCGCGGCCGTTCCGGACGTCGAGAGCGTCGGCGGCGGCCTGGTGGTGGCCACCGACAACTGGCACATCTCCCTGCGTTTCGCGCCCCATGTCCTGAAGAACGGCATGGACCCGCTGCCGTTCCTGCGCTATCTCGCCTCGCTGGGCGAGATCGTGCACATGGCCACCCTGTTCGACGCCATGCCCGGGGCGGAGGAGATGGATCCGGAATCCTGCTACCTGGGCTTCGAGATCGACTTCAGGAGCGGGGTCACCAAGGCCGATATCGAACGTGTGTTCCAGTTCGTTCTCGACGACTGCGAACTGCGCATCCTTTCTCCCCACTCGCGCCTGTCGGAATACATCAAGCTGATCCAGGACCTGCCCGAAGACACCATGCGGCTGGGCGAGATCCTGGTCAAGGCCGGCGCCGTTACCCTGGAGGAACTGGAAGAGGGGTTGCGCTCGCAGTGCCAGGCCATGCAGGAGCCGGTATCCGGCGAGGTCGTGGCGGCGTTGCCCCTGGGCGAGATCCTGGTCGACAACAAGGTGGTGCACAAGGAGATCGTCGAGGCCGCCGCCGCCAAGCAGACTCAGGTGAGCGAGAAGAAGGCCCAGGAGGCCAAGCTGATCCGGGTCCAGGCCGACAAGCTGGACAGCCTGATCGACCTGGTCGGCGAGCTGGTCATCGCCGGCGCCGCCGGGGCACTGACCGCCCAGAAGAGCGGCAAGAGCAACCTGGTCGAGGCCTATTCGTTGATCTCCCGCCTGGTCGAGGAGATCCGCAACAGCGCACTGCAACTGCGCATGGTCCAGATCGGCGAGACCTTCAACCGCTTCCACCGCGTCGTGCGCGACACCAGCCGGGAACTCGGCAAGGAGATCGAGCTGGTGATCAACGGCGGCGACACCGAGCTGGACAAATCGGTGGTGGAAAAGATCGGCGATCCGCTCATGCATCTGGTGCGCAACGCCATGGACCACGGCCTGGAGACCGCCGAGGTCCGGGTCGCGCGCGGCAAGCCGGCCAAGGGCCAGGTCCACTTCAATGCCTACCACGACTCCGGCAGCATCGTCATCGAGGTCTCCGACGACGGCAACGGCCTCAACCGCGACCGCATCCTGGCCAAGGCGATCGAGCGCGGCCTGGTCAACCCGGCCCAGGTCCTGACCGACCCGGAGGTCTACAAGCTGGTCTTCGAGCCCGGCTTCTCCACCGCCGACAAGGTCACCAACCTGTCCGGCCGCGGCGTCGGCATGGACGTGGTGAAGCGCAACATCGAGGCCCTGCGCGGCACCGTCGACGTCGAGAGCCAACCCGGCAACGGCTCCACCTTCCGAATCCGGCTGCCGCTCACCCTGGCCATCATCGACGGCTTCCTGGTCGGGGTCGGTCGCGCCGCCTACATCATCCCGCTCGACTTCGTGGTCGAGTGCATGGAACTGCGCGGCCAGGAAACCAGCGGCCGCGACTACCTCAACCTGCGCGGCGAGGTCCTGCCCTTCGTGCGCCTGCGCGAGTTGTTCGAGGTCCGCGACGTGCCCGTGTCGCGGCGCCAGAACATCGTCGTGGTCCAGTACGCCGGCCACAAGGCCGGCCTGGTGGTGGATCACCTGATGGGCGAGTTCCAGACCGTGATCAAGCCGCTCGGGCAGTTGTTCCGCAACATCCAGGGCATCTCCGGCTCCACCATCCTGGGCAGCGGCGAGGTAGCCCTGATCCTGGACGTACCCACCCTGGTCCAGAACGTGGCGGCGAACGAGTCCACCCGCCACGGCGTGACCGGGCCGCAACCGGCCCTGCTGCGCTGAGGGGGTGAAATGGACCTGTACACGCAACCGATTCGAGTTCCGCAAGTGATTTTGCCGTTTGGTAGGCCGATCCGGCCTGAATGCGTTTGGCGATTGAGAGGAGTATGACCATGTTGAACGACCTGAGCCTCAAGACCCGGCTCGCCATTATGGTGGCGTTCGCGTCCCTGATGACGATCGGTATTGGCGTGATGGGCCTGTACGGTATGCAGTCCACCGACGCCGACCTGCGCTCGGTGTACCAGGACCGCACGGTGCCGCTGCAGGACCTCTACGTGGTCAATCGGGTGGTGGTGCGCAACCGCATGCTGCTGGCCAACGCCGCCCTGCACCCGACCCCGGAGAACATCCGCGAGCGGGTCAAGGAGGTCGAGGAGAACATCGCCGAGGCGGAAAAATCCTGGGGCAAGTATGCCGCCAGCACCATGACGTCCGATGAAAAGGCCCTGGCGGACAAGTTCCAGACCGCCTGGAAGGCCCTGGTCGAGGACGGCTTCCGGGCCTCCGCCAACGCCCTGCGCGACGGCGACGTGAAGACCGCGACCGAGATCGAGGTCGGCCACATGCGCGATCTCAACGCCCGTGTCCGCGATGTCCTCACCCCCCTGGTGGAACTCCAGGGCAGCGAGGCGAAGAAACTATACGAGACCGCCGACGGCCGTTATGCGGCCATCCGCAACTTCGCCATCGCCGCCATCCTGATCGGCGTCGGCCTGATCGTCTTCATGGGCGTGTTCCTGATGCGCGCCATCCTGCGTCCGCTCAACCAGGTGGTCGACGCCTCCGCCGCCATGGCCAAGGGCGAACTGGGCTTCAACCTCCAGGCCGAGAGCAAGAACGAATTGGGCCGCCTGGTCGAGTCCATCCTCTCCGTGCGCGAGAGCCTGCGCGCCCTGGTCACCGACGCCAACATGCTGTCCAAGGCGGCGGTCGAGGGCCGCCTGGCGACCCGTGCCGATGCCACCAGGCACCAGGGCGACTATCGTGCCATCGTGTCCGGCGTAAACGACACCCTGGACGCCGTGATTGGTCCCCTCAATGTGGCCGCCGGCTATGTCGACCGCATCTCCAAGGGCGACATCCCGCCGAAGATCACCGACACCTACAATGGCGACTTCAACGTCATCAAGAACAACCTCAACCAGGCCATCGACGCGGTCAACAAGATGACTGCCGACGCCAACATGCTGTCGGTCGCGGCCGTGGAAGGCCGCCTCGCCACCCGCGCCGACGCGACCCAGCACCAGGGCGATTTCCGCAAGATCGTCGAGGGCGTGAACAAAACCTTGGATGCGGTGATCGGGCCGTTGAACGTGGCCGCCGGCTATGTCGACCGTATCTCCAAGGGTGACATTCCGCCGAAGATCACCGACACCTACAACGGCGACTTCAACGTTATCAAGGACAACCTCAACCAGGCCATCGAAGCAGTCATCAAGCTGATCGCCGACGCCAACATGCTGTCGGTCGCGGCCGTGGAAGGCCGCCTCGCCACCCGCGCCGACGCGACCCAGCACCAGGGCGATTTCCGCAAGATCGTCGAGGGCGTGAACAAGACCTTGGATGCGGTGATCGGGCCGTTGAACGTGGCGGCGAACTACGTCGACCGCATCTCCAAGGGCGATACCCCGCCGAAGATCACCGACAACTACAACGGTGACTTCAACGTCATCAAGAGCAACCTCAATACCTGCATCGAGGCCATCCAGGAACAGGCGCTGGCGGCTCAGGGCATCTCCGAAGGCAACCTGTCCGTGCGGGTCAATATCCGCTCCGAGGGCGATATCCTGTCCAAGAGCCTAAACAACGTGATCCATGTACTGCAAGGCTTGCAAGCCGAGTTGCAGCGTCTGACCGATGCATCCAAAGCCGGCCAGCTCGACGAGCGCGGCCGTCCGACTCAGTTCCAGGGTGCCTATGCCGACGTCGTACATGGCGTCAATGCCATGCTGGATGCCATTCTGCTGCCGATCGGGGAGGGCAACCGGGTGCTGCGCATGATCCGCGGCGGAGACCTGCGCGAGAAGGTGGAGATCGAGTGCAGCGGTGACCACCAGAAGATGAAGGATGCGGTCAACGGCGTGCACGGCTGGCTGAGCGACCTGGTCGCCTATGTGACCCGGATCGCCAATGGCGACCTGACCGCGACCATGGCCAAGGCCTCCGACCAGGACCAGATCCACGAATGGCTGATGCTGATGAAGTACAACATCAACAACCTGGTCATGGATGCCGAGATGCTGTCCAAGGCCGCGGTGGACGGCAAGCTCGCCACCCGCGCCGATGCCGGCAAGCACCAAGGCGACTATCGCAAGATCGTCGAGGGCGTGAACGAGACCCTGGACGCGGTGATCGGGCCGTTGAACGTGGCGGCGAACTATGTCGATCGTATCTCCAAGGGCGATATCCCGACCAAGATCACCGACAGCTACAACGGCGACTTCAATGTCATCAAGAACAACCTCAACCGCGCCATCGACGCCATCAGCAACATGGTGGCCGAGGCCGGTAACCTGGAGAAGGCGGCCATCGATGGGCGCCTGGCGACCCGTGCCGACGCCAGCAAGTACGAGGGCGACTATCGCAAGATCGTGGCCGGCGTGAACAACACCCTGGATGCCGTGATCGGGCCGCTCAACGTGGCGGCGAACTACGTCGACCGCATCGCCAAGGGCGACATCCCGCCCAGGATCACCGACAACTACAACGGTGACTTCAACATCCTCAAGAACAATCTCAACCAGGCCATCGACGCGGTCAACAAGATGATCGCCGACGCCAACATGCTGTCGGTCGCGGCCGTGGAAGGCCGCCTGGCGACCCGCGCTGACGCCAGCAAGCACCAGGGCGACTTCCGCAAGATCGTCGAGGGCGTGAACGAGACCCTGGATGCGGTGATCGGGCCGCTCAACGTGGCGGCCGGCTATGTCGACCGCATCTCCAAGGGCGATATCCCGGCCAAGATTACCGACAGCTACAACGGCGACTTCAACATCATCAAGAACAACCTCAACCAGGCCATCGACGCGGTCAACCGGATGGTCGAGGACGCCAACATGCTGGCCATGGCGGCCGTCGAGGGCCGTCTTGAGACCCGTGCGGACGCCGGCCTGCACCAGGGCGATTTCCGCAAGATCGTCGAGGGCGTGAACGAGACCCTGGACGCGGTGATCGAGCCGATCAACGAGGTCAAGCGCATCATGATGGCCCTGGAGCAGGGCGACCTGACCCAGCGCATCGACGCCAACTACCAGGGCGACTTCGACGTCCTCAAGGTGGCGGTGAACAACACCATCGCCCGTCTGTCCGAGACCATCGCCCAGGTCAGTAACAACGCCGATGCACTCAACAGCGCCTCGCGCGAGATCTCGTCAACCGCGCAGTCGCTGTCGCAGGCCTCCAGCGAGCAGGCCTCCTCGGTGGAAGAGACCACCGCCTCGGTGGAGGAGATGTCCGCCTCCATCAGCCAGAACGCCGAGAACGCCAAGGTGACCGACTCGATCGCCTCGAAGGCGGCCAAGGAGGCCAACGAGGGTGGCTCGGCGGTGAAGGAGACGGTGGAGGCGATGAAGCAGATCGCGGAAAAGATCGGCATCATCGACGACATCGCCTACCAGACCAACATGCTGGCCCTCAACGCGGCCATCGAGGCGGCGCGCGCCGGCGAGCACGGCAAGGGCTTCGCCGTGGTGGCCGCCGAGGTGCGCAAGCTGGCCGAGCGGTCCCAAGTCGCGGCCCAGGAGATCGGCGAGGTGGCGACCTCCAGCGTCAAGCTGGCCGAGCGCGCCGGCGCGGTGCTGGACGAGATCGTGCCGTCGATCAACAAGACCTCGGACCTGGTCCAGGAGATCGCTTCCGCCTCCGACGAGCAGTCCACCGGGGTCGGCCAGATCAACGCCGCCATGGGCCAACTGAACCAGATCACCCAGCAGAACGCCTCCGCCTCCGAGGAACTGGCGGCCACGGCCGAGGAGATGGGCGGCCAGGCCGAGCAGTTGCAGCAGCTGATGAAGTTTTTCAAGCTCGAGGGCATCGCCGCAGCGGTCGTGCGCAGGGCGCCGGTGGCCGGCCATGGCAAGCCGACGCCGCGTCCGGCCACCTCATCGAAGCGCGTCGACGAGATGGATTTCGAGCGCTTCTGAAGCACGGGACGCCGGAATATGATCGCCAGTGACCGGTCCCGCCGGCCGCCCCTCCCGGACGGGAAGGGCGCCGGTCGGCGGTGCGCCAAGCGCAGTACCCCATCTTGGGAGTTCCTCGTATGAGCCAGGCTATCGCCACCACCCAAGGCAACCTGCCGGCACTCAGCGGCCAGGCGGAAAATGCCCAATACCTGACCTTCTCGGTCGCCGGCGAGGTGTTCGCCATCGGCATCCTGTGCATCAAGGAGATCATCGAATACGGCCAGTTGACCGAGATCCCCATGATGCCGGCCTTCATTCGCGGCGTGATCAACCTGCGCGGCGCGGTCGTGCCGGTCATCGACCTGGCGGTCCGTTTCGGCCGCCAGCCCACCCTGGTCGCCCGCCGCACCAGCATCGTCATCCTCGAGGTGATGGACGACAACGGCAAGCAGGACCTCGGCATCCTGGTCGACGCGGTGCACGAGGTGCTGGAGATCCCCGGCAAGGAGATCGAACCGCCGCCGGCCTTCGGCGCCAAGATACGGACCGACTTCATCCGCGCCATGGGCAAGGTCAACGACAAGTTCGTCATCATCCTGAACATCGACCGCGTCCTGTCCGTGGAGGAGATGGCCATGCTGACCGAGATGGGGGGCGGCAGTGCCGAAACGGCCGCCCTGGCCGGCAATTGATCGAACCACAATGTGCGATTGAGGAGGTACGCCGGGCCGGCTGCCGGACTGATCCAGCATGAGCAACCTGACCATCACCGACCAGGAGTTCAGCCAGCTGCGGCGCATTCTCTACCAGAACGCCGGCATCAACCTGTCCGACGCCAAGAAGGTTCTGGTGATCGGCCGCCTGGACAAGCGCCTGCGCTCATGCGGCCATAGCAACTTCACCACCTACCTGCGCAAGATCGCCGCCGGCGACGAGTCCGAGTTGCGCATCATGGTCGACCTGCTCACCACCAACGAGACCTATTTCTTCCGCGAGCACAAGCATTTCGACTTCCTGCGCCAGCAGGTCCAGTTCCGGCCGAACCAGAAGGCGCCCTTCGCGGTCTGGAGCGCGGCCTGTTCGAGCGGCGAGGAGCCCTACACGCTGGCCATGGTGCTCATGGACGCACTCGGTCCCGCCGTGCAATGGGACATCCTGGCCTCGGACATCAGCACCCGCATCCTGGAGCGCGCCCAGACCGGCCACTACGCCATGGAGCGGGCCAAGAACATCCCGCCGGACATGCTCTCGAAATACTGCCTGAAGGGAGTGCGCGAGCAACATGGCACCTTCCTGATGGCGCGCGAGATCCGCGACCGGGTCAGGTTCCGCTACCTGAACCTGATCGAACCCCTGCCGAACAACATCGGTCCGTTCGATTTCATCTTCCTGCGCAACGTGATGATCTATTTCGACGTCGAGACCAAGCGCAAGGTGGTCTCGTCCCTGTTGAAGAAGCTGCGTAGCGGCGGCCATCTTCTGGTTGGTCACTCGGAAAACCTGGCGGGTATCGCGGACGAGTTGATCGGCGTCCGTCCCGCCATCTATCGCAAGCCATGACCGAGACGATCAGCCATCATGAGGTCATCATCCACCCCGGCGAATTCTACTTCGGCACGGGCGATATCCGCGTCGCCACGCTACTCGGCTCCTGCGTCGCCGTCACGCTCTGGCACCCCAGGCTCAAACACGGCGGCATGTGCCACTATCTGCTCGACTCGCGCGGCGTCATCCTGGACCATCTCGATGGCCGCTTCGCCGACGAGGCCATCGAGTTGTTCATGATCGAACTGAAGCAGCGCGGCACGCGCCCGGCCGACTACCAGGCCAAGGTGTTCGGCGGCGGCAGCATGCTCGGCGATATGGAGTGCGTCGACGGTATCGGGGCGGTCGGCGAGGTCAACATCGCCGCCGCCCGCCACCTGTTGCATCGCCATGGTTTCGAGATCGCCTCCGAGCATGTCGGCGGCCGCGGTTTCCGCTATGTCATGCTAGATTTATGGAACGGTGACGTCTGGATGCGATACAAGGACAGCGGCACCATGAACGGCAAGAAAAAATGAGCAAGATCGGGGTATTGGTCGTCGACGATTCCGCCGTGGTGCGCCAGGTGGTCAAGCAGGCCCTGGACATGGACCCGTCGATCGAGGTGATCGGCGCGGCCTCCGATCCCATCTTCGCCATCCAGAAGATGCGCGAGCGCTGGCCGGACGTCATCGTCCTCGACATCGAGATGCCGCGCATGGACGGCATCACCTTCCTGAAGAAGATCATGGCCGAGCGGCCGACCCCGGTGGTGATCTGTTCTTCGCTCACCACCAAGGGCGCCGAGACCACCATGCAGGCCCTGGCGGCCGGCGCGGTGACCATCATCACCAAACCGACCGCCAAGCTGAAGCAATTCCTGGAGGATTCGTCGAGCCAGCTGGTCGGTGCCGTCAAGGCCGCCGCGCGAGCCAACCTGAGCCGCCTGGTGCCGGGCAAGCTGGCCGTTGGCAAGGTCGAGCCAAAGTTGACCGCCGACGCGGTCCTGGCCGCGCCCACCGGCGCCATGGCCCAGACCACCGAGCGGGTGATCGCCATCGGCACCTCGACCGGCGGCACCCAGGCCCTGGAGGCGGTGCTCACGGCCCTGCCGCGCATCGTGCCGGGCATCGTCGTGGTCCAGCACATGCCGGAGATGTTCACGGCCTCCTTTGCCCAGCGCCTCAACACGATGTGCGAGGTCGAGGTCAAGGAGGCCGCCGACAACGACCGGGTGATGCCCGGCCGGGTGCTGATCGCACCGGGCGGCAAGCACATGATGCTGAAGCGCAGCGGCGCCCAGTACCTGGTCGAGGTGGTCGACGGCCCCCTGGTGTCCCGGCACCGGCCCTCGGTCGACGTGCTGTTCCGTTCCGCCGCCAAGGCGGCCGGCAAGAATGCCACCGGCATCATCATGACCGGCATGGGCGACGACGGCGCCCGCGGCATGAAGGAGATGTTCGACTGCGGCGCCTACACGGTGGCCCAGGACGAGAAGACCTGCGTGGTGTTCGGCATGCCCAAGGAGGCGATCAAGCTGGGCGGCGTCAAGGACGTCGTGCCCCTGGCTGCGATCCCCGACATCATCGTCAACGCCGGTCGTGGCATGGGCTGGAAGAACGCGATGTAGCCCTGCAACTTCACCCTCCCCATCTTGCGGGGGAGGGCTGGGGTGGGGGGGTCAACTCCGCCAGATCAGGAACACGGCGGGCCGCTTGTTGAGATCGGGCAGGGCCTTGCGCCAATCCGCCACCCGCCGGGTGGCGATCAATTCCGTTTCCAGGGTCAGATCGCAGGCCACCGTCACCAGGGTATCGTCGCGACAGGCGGCCAGGATGCCAGCCAGCATGGCGTCGTTGCGGTAGGGTGTTTCGATGAAGGCCTGGGCGGCATCCTCACGCGCGGCGCGTTGCTCCAAGTCTTTGAGTGACTTGCTCCGCTCCTCGGGTTTCGCCGGCAGGTAGCCGTGGAAGGCGAAGCGCTGGCCGACCAGGCCGGAGGCCATCAGGGCCAGCAGGATGGAGGAGGGACCGACCAGAGGTTTGACCCGGATGCCCTGGCGATGGGCCAGGCGCACCAGGTTTGCGCCCGGATCGGCCACCGCCGGGCAGCCGGCCTCCGAGAGCAGTCCGACGTCGTGACCTGCGAGCAGGGGGGCGAGCAGGGCCTCCAGTTCGGTTTCCCGTGTGTGTTCGTTCAACTCGGTCAGGCTGAGTTGTTGCAGCGGTGTCGCCGTACCGACCTGCTTCAGGAAGGCGCGCGCGGTCTTGGCGTGCTCGACCACGAAGTGGGTCAGTCCAGCTGTGATGCGCCGGGTTTCCTCGGGCAGTATTTGGTCGAGTGCGGTTTCCCCGAGCGGGGTGGGGATCAGGTAGAGGGTGCCAGTCATTGAGGAGGTCCCTCTCCCTCCGGGAGAGGGTAGGGTGAGGGAGCTAGGTTGGCGAGGATGAGGTGATTCCCTCACCCCCAGCCCCTCCCCCGGCGGGAGATGGGAGATAAGTCAGCACGTCCAGCCCCTCGTTGGCCAGCATCTCGGTCAGCTTGATCAGGGGCAGGCCGACCAGTGCGTTCGGATCTTCCGTTTCGTAGCGGGCGATCAATGCGATGCCGAGCGACTCGCTGCGCGCGCTGCCGCAGCAGTTGTAGGGCTGGTCCTTGCGCAGATAGGCCTCGATCTGGGCGTCGCCGTATTCGCGCATGACCAGGCGCACCGGCACGTTGGCGGTCTGCACCGAGCCGGTGCGGGCGTTGAGCAGGGTCAGCGCGGTGTGGAATTCCAGTGTCTTGCCGCGCATGGCGCGCAGTTGTTCGACGGCCTTTTCATGCGTACCCGGCTTGCCGAGCTGCCTGCCTTCAAGCAGGGCGACTTGGTCGGAGCCGATGATCAGGGCGTCAGGGAATTTCTCCGCCACGGCGCGCGCCTTGAGCACCGACAGGCGCTGGGCGGTATCGTCCGGCGATTCGCCCACCAGCGGAGTCTCGTCGACGTCCGGCGCGGCGACCTCGAAGGGTACGCCCAGGCGCGCCAGGAGTTCGCGGCGGTAGGGGGAGGTGGAGGCGAGGACGAGGCGCATCGGTGAAGGGGGAAGGGGGAAGGGGGAAGGGGGAAGGGTGGGGGTTACCCTTCACCCTTGAGCGCGAATAGCGCGTTCCCTTCTCCCTTCACAAGTTCACTCAGGCTGGATCTCGACCAGGACCTGATCCGGCGTGACCGCGTCGCCCTTGGCGACGAACACGGCGACCACGGTGCCGGTCACGGCGGACTGGACCTCGTTCTCCATCTTCATGGCCTCGATGATGAGGACGCCGTCGCCGGCCTTGACCTTGTCGCCCACCTTGACCTTGACGTCGACGATGGTACCCGGCATGGCGGTGGTGACGTGGCCGGCATGGGTCGGGCGCGGGCGCTTGCCGGCGGCCGGGGCGGCGCCGGCCTTGCCGGCGCTCTTGCGGC
>JAAXVP010000037.1 GCA_013335435.1 Thiobacillus sp.
CGAGGATGAGCCCCTCGGCGACGAGGCTGCCGACCACCATCGCCGCGATCATGTAGGGCACCTTCCTGACGTAGCGGCGCGCGAGCACGCCGACGACCAGCGTCAGCACCGCGATGCCGGTGACGTAGGGGTTGATGGCGGTGAACTGGACGAAGAGCTGGTGGATGGTCTCGTAGAAGGGCGTGCCGCGCGGGATCTGGATGCCGAAGAAGTTGCGCACCTGGCTCGCCGCGATGAGGATGGCGGCGCCGGCGGTGAAGCCGATCACCACGGTATGGGAGATGAAGTTGACCAGGGTGCCCATGCGCGCGAGGCCGAGGATGAGCTGGTACAGGCCGACCAGGAAGGTCAGGGTCAGGGCGAGATGGATGTATTCCACGCTGCCCGGCTCGGCCAGGTTGTGCAGGGCCGCGAACAGGGCGATGGAGATGGCCGTGGTGGGGCCCGATACCAGATGCCAGGACGATCCGAACAGGGCGCCGATCACCGCCGGCACCATGGCGGCGTAAAGACCGTACTGGGGCGGCAGGCCGGCGATGGTGGCGAAGGCGACGCCCTGGGGCAGGACGATCATGGCACCGGTCAGGCCGGCCATGGCGTCATCCTTCAGGGTGTTGCGGTCGACCATGGGCCACCAGAGCCGGAAGGCGAGGAAGGGCTGGATCAGGCTGGCGAGAGTGGGCATGACGAGGGGCTTTCAGAGTCGGGCAAGGGGCGATTTGTCCCCAGCCGGGTAATTTTACCGCCCGTTCGCCCGGAAATAAAAAGCCAGTGGGGTCGCCGGTCCGGGCTGTCGCGGCTCGCCAGGGCGGCCCGGCGGCGTTGTCCCGGCTCGGCGGCGCGACCGCGGCCCTGAACTGGACCGCCTGGCGAAGGGTGTTCGGCGCGGCTCAGGACCGGGTCACCAGGACCGGGCAGACGCTCAGGTTCAACACCCGCTCCGAGCCCGAGCCCATGGGCAGCTTGTCGAAACCGCGCCGGCCGTGGCGGCCCATGACGATGAGGTCGGCGCGCAGTTGCCCGGCGGCCTCGACGATGGCGCCGTCGCCGTACTCCGAGCCGTCGGTGGCGAGCGGGATGTGCTCGAAGCGGTCGGACGGGGCGGTCATGCGCCTTCCTCCGACAGGATCAGCCGGCGGCTGGCGCGCATGCCGCTGTTGAGGGCCTTGATGATGATGCCGGCCCCGATCAGCAGGGCGGCGATCATGACGCCCAGGCTGACGTTCTTGAGCAGGGCGGTAGTCGCTTGCGAGAGCGGCGCGATCCAGCCCAGGCTGGCCAGGTAGACCGGGATCACCAGGGCGCGGGAGATCAGCACCACCACCATGATGGTGCCCATCACCACCTTGACCATGTAGGGCTTCACATAGGTGGTGCCGATGGCGCCGAGCTGGATGCCGAACAGCGAGCCGGCCAGGATGATCATGGCCAGGCGGATGTCGACGAAGCCGCCCCAGGCGTACTTGATGCTGCCGCCCAGGCCCATGACGAAGGCGATCACCAGCTCGGTGGCGGAGGCCATCAGGGAGGGTACGCCGAGCACGTACATCATCGCCGGCACGCCGATGAAGCCGCCCACGGCGATGGTCGCCGCCAGCATGCCGGTGGAGATGCCGATCGGGATGGTGACCAGCCAGGAGATCTCCGCCTTGGCGGCATGCGAGTAGAACATGGTGCCGGGGATGCGCAACGATTGGATCCAGCGCGCCAGCCGGGTCGGCTTTTCTGCCGCGTCGCTGTCGCCGGAACGGTAGGTCCGCCAGGCGTCCTGCAAGACCCAGATGCCGACTATGGCCAGCACCAGCACGAAGATGACCGAGACGTAGAGGTTCGAGCCGGCGTCGCCCCAGGTCCGCTTGATGTTTTCCATGATGTGGGCGCCGTAGAGCACCCCGGCCTCGGCCGATACGCCCAGGATCAGGCCCAGCTTGACGTCGACCTGACCGTACTTGTAGCGCTTCATGGCGCCGACCAGCGATTTCGGGAACTTGTGGCACATGTTCGAGGCTACCGCGACGATGCCCGGCACCCCGATGCTCATCATGGCCGGGGTCAGCACGAAGGCGCCGCCGGAACCGATGAAGCCCGAGACCAGGCCGCCGACGAAGCCGACCAGGAACAGGAAGACGATCTTGGTCAGGTCCAGATCGATGAAGTTGACTGCCGGGATATCCATGGCGACCGCCTTTCAGTGCTTGTTGGCCCGGATGCCCAGGACGTCCCAGAAGCCGCCGGTGAAGTTGCCGTGGAAGAAGGAGAAGACGAAGGCCAGAGCGATCGGGATGACGAACGACCAATGGCCGTGCTGGGTAGCCCCGACGATGCCGGCTTCATAGTGGAACAGGGCCCAGTAGAGCAGGACGGTGGCCAGGCCGAACAGGGCGAGACGGGTCAGGTGCGGGTGTTTGGGTTGGCTCATGGTGATCTCCGGTTTGCGAAAAAGTTGACGAATGACACTAAGCACGCCCTGTGCCATCGCCTAACTAATTGAAATTGTTGATGCTCCGCATGCGGACTGGCAAAGATGTTTTAATATGCAACATACGAGTAATGAATTGCATATGACATGACGGCACGACTGCTGGTGGTGGATGACGACAAGGTGGCCCTGGCCAATCTGGCCCTGGCCATGCGTCGTGCCGGCTACAAGGTGCAGACCGCGTCAGGTGGCGAAGAGGCTTGCGCGCTCCTGGGGCGGGAGCGCTTCGACGTGGTCCTGACCGACCTGAAGATGCCGGGGGTCGATGGCCTGGCGGTGGTGCGCTGCTGCCGCGAGCGCCAGGCGGATGCCGAGGTGATCGTCCTGACCGCGTTCGCCAGCGTCGACAATGCCGTCGGCGCCATGCGCGAGGGGGCCTTCAACTACCTGTCGAAACCCTATCGCCTGGACGAAGTGCGCGCCGTGGTCGCCGAAGCGGTCGCCAAGGTCGCCCTGCGCGCCGAGAACCGCCATCTGCGCGAGGCCCTGGATAGCGTGCATGGGCCGGTCCGCATCATTACCCGGGATCCGGTCATGCTGGGCCTCATGGATATGGCGCGGCGGGTCGCGCCGACCGGCTGCAATGTCCTGATCACCGGCGAGTCGGGCACCGGCAAGGAGTTGTTCGCCCGCTACCTGCACGCCCACAGCGACCGCCCCGAGGGGCCGTTCCTGGCGGTCAACTGCGGCGCCTTCCATGAGGATCTGCTGGCCAACGAGCTGTTCGGCCATGAGAAGGGCGCCTTCACCGGGGCGTCCGCCGACAAGCCCGGCCTGATCGAGGCGGCCGGTGGCGGCACCCTGTTCCTGGACGAGGTGACGGAGATGACGCCGGGCATGCAGGTCAAGCTGCTGCGCGTCATCCAGGAGCGCGAGCTGATGCGCCTGGGTGGCACCCGCCCGGTCCGGGTCGATGTCCGCTTCATCGCCGCGACCAACCAAGAGGTGCCGCGGGTGGTCGAGTCCGGGCAGTTCCGCCAGGACCTGTTCTATCGCCTCAACGTGGTCAACTTCGACCTGCCGCCCCTCCGTGCGCGCCGCGACGACGTACCGCCCCTGGCCGAGTTCTTCCTGAGCCGGGCGGCGGCCTACATGCGCAAGGACGTGCGCGCGATCACCCGCGAGGCGATGGATTGCCTGGTCGGCCACGACTATCCGGGCAATGTGCGGGAGCTGCTCAACCTGGTCGAGCGCGGCATCGCCGTCACCACGGGCACCGAGATGGGGGTCGAGCACCTGCCCGGCGATTTGTGCCAGCGCCAGGCGGGGCATGGCTTTGTCCGCAAGGAGGGGCGGGTCGCCACCCTGGAGGAGCATGAGATGACCTACATCCGCTGGGTCCTGGGCGAGGCGGGCGGCAACCAGAGCCTGGCCGCGAAGTGGCTGGGGATCAACCGGGTGTCGCTGTGGCGCAAGCTTAAGGATCACCTGGCCGGCTAGGCGGGCCATTTTTTCTTGTCACTTTTTGCTGTGGTTGTATTAGAATGCAATCACTATGTTGCAAAAAGTAATCTCACTGCCAGAATTGAGTTGCCCCGTGTGGGTCTACCGCGCCTTCCCGTTCATGCGCTGGTGGCCCCGGGTCGATCGTGCAACCACTCGCGCCGATGTGATGGCCGGACTGACCGGGGCCTTGATCGTGCTGCCCCAGGCGGTCGCCTTCGCCACCATCGCCGGACTGCCGCCCGAATACGGCCTGTATGCCGCCATGATGCCGGCCATCGTCGCGGCCCTGTTCGGTTCCTCCTGGCACCTTGTGTCCGGCCCGACCACGGCGATCTCGATCGCGGTGTTCGCCTCGGTCAGCCCCTATGCCCACCCGGGCTCGCCCGAATTTATCGGCATGGTGCTCACCATGACCTTCCTGACCGGCCTGTTCCAGTTGATCCTGGGCCTGGCGCGCATGGGCGTGCTGGTCAATTTCATCTCCCATACCGTGGTGATCGGCTTTACCGCCGGCGCCGCCATGCTGATCGCCGGCAGCCAGATCAAGAACTTCTTCGGCCTCGACATCCCGCGCGGCACGCCCTTCTTCAAGGTGCTCGAACTGTTCGTCGAGCAGATCGGCCAGATCAACCCCTATGTCACCGCCGTGGCCGTGATCACCCTGGTCGCCGGCATTGCGGTCAAGCGCTGGGCCCCCAAACTGCCCTACATGATCGCCGCCATGGTGGTCGGCAGCTTGGCGGCGGTGGTCATCAACATGATGGTCGGCGGCCCTGACGTGTCCCATATCCGGGCGGTGGGTGCCCTGCCATCGGGCTTGCCGCCCTTGTCGATGCCGGACCTGTCCTTCCATACCCTGGCCCAGATGACCTTCCCGGCGTTGATCATCACCATGTTGGCGCTGACCGAGGCGGTGTCGATCTCGCGCGCCGTGGCGGCCCGCTCCGGGCAGCATATCGACGGCAACCAGGAATTCATCGGCCAGGGCCTGTCCAATATCGTCGGCAGCTTCTTCTCCGGCTATGCCGCGTCGGGTTCGTTCAACCGCAGCGGCGTCAACTATGCGGCCGGCGCGCGCACCCCCCTGGCGGCGGTATTCGCGTCGCTGTTCCTGGTCGTCATCCTGCTCCTGGTCGCGCCGCTCGCGGCCTACCTGCCCACGGCGGCGATGGCCGGCATCCTGTTCCTGGTCGCCTGGGGCCTGATCGATACCCACCACATCCAGGTGCTGCCCAAGATCAGCCGCCAGGAGACCGTGGTCCTGTGGGTGACCTTGATCGGCACCCTGATCGACCTGGAGAAAGGCATCTTCTTCGGTATCGCCCTGTCCCTGGCCTTGTACCTGTACCGGACCTCGCGCCCGGCCATGGAGGCGGTGCTGCCCGAGGGGCATGAAGGCAGTGACCACTACCTCCCGGTCGAGGATGGGCCGGAGTGTCCGCAGATCCGCTTCATCCGCCTCAATGGCTCGATCTTCTTCGGCGCGGTCGCCCATCTGCAGCAGCAGATCCAGGAACTGGAAGAGCGCGAGCCGGACATCAGGCATCTGGTTCTGGTCGCCAGCGGCATCAACTTTGTCGACCTGGCCGGTGCCGAGTTCATCGCCGAACAGGCGCGGCATTGGCGCATGAAGGGCGGCGGGCTCTATTTCTATCGCATGAAGCCGGCGGTCGCGGAGATGTTGCAGAAGGGCGGCTACATGAACGATGTCAAGGAATACAACCTGTTCCCGGTGGGCGTGCGTCCGCTCGACGTGCTGGCCGACCGGCTCGACTCGAGCCAGTGCGCCCGCTGCGCCCGCCGGGTGTTCAATCGCTGCGACGTGGCCAGGGCTGAGTCCGATCCGGCCCTGGAACGGGCCGCGGCTTAATCCCCCGTTCATGGTGTGCGCGCCTGGGGTGCGTCGCGACCGTAACAAACTGATAGGAAAGGAGCCTCAAATGAGCTCGAAATCCATCGCGCTGCCAGGCCATTGCCACCCCGGTATAATGGCTTGGATGATGCATGGCCTGAGGGCCTGGTTCCTGGCCTTGGGTCTGGGCCAGGATGGTCCGGCCGGGCGTCTACCCGAGGATATCCGGGCCCGACGAGGCTGACGCCCCGGCGGGTCGAAGGACAATTAGCGAGGCACGCCCGATGATCCGCCGTAATCCCAATGGCGACGTCCCCGTCGTCCACGAAACCGCCTTTGTCGATCCCACCGCCATCCTGTGCGGCAAGGTGGTGGTCGGAGAAAACGTCTTCATCGGTCCCTACGCGGTGATCCGCGCCGACGAGGTGGACGACGACGGTGGCATGGAGCCGATCCTGATCGGCGCCAACTCCAATATCCAGGACGGCGTCGTCATCCACTGCAAGGCCGGTGGCGGCGTGACCATCGGCCAGGGCACCTCGATCGCCCATCGCTCCATCGTGCACGGCCCCTGCAAGGTGGGCGACAACGTCTTCATCGGCTTCAACTCGGTGCTGTTCAACTGCGAGGTCGGCGAAGGCTCGGTGGTGCGCCACAACTCCGTGGTCGAGGGCTGCCATGTCCCGCCCGGCTTCTATATTCCCTCCACCAGCAACATCCATTCCGACGCCGAACTGGCCACCATCGTGCCGGTGACCGCCGACCAGGCGGGCTTCTCGGAAAGCGTCGCCCAGGCCAACCTGGAACTGGTGCGCGGCTACAAGCGCATCCGCAACGAGTTCTGAGGGTCCGCTGAGTTATTCGATTCCGTCGTTCCCGCGTAGGCGGGAACCCAGTTGAATCAGGGCACTGGATACCCGCATGCGCGGGTATGACGACTTAATAAGCGCTTTCCTAGTCTTTCTCCAGTTCGTAGCGCTTCAGCTTGCGCCACAGCGAGACCCGGTCGATGCCCAGGATCTGGGCGGCCAGGGTCTGGTTGCTGTTGGTTTCCTTGAGCACCCACTGGATGTAGTCGCGTTCCTGCTCGTCCAGGGTGGGCATGCGGCCTTCCTTCTTGCGGAAGGTGCGCAGCGAGAGTTCGCGCAGGTCGTCGGGCAGGTGGCCCGGATCGATCGTGCGGCCGGAGGAGAGGGCGACGGCCCGCTCGATGATGTTTTCCAGTTCCCGCACGTTGCCCGGGAAGTCGTAGATCTTCAGCAGTTCGAGGACCTGCGGGTCGATCTCGCGCACGTCCTTGCGCATCAGGCCGGAGCACTTGTTGAGGAAGTGGTAGGCCAGGAGCGGGATGTCCTCGCGCCGCTCGCTCAGGGGCGGGATGTGCAGGTTGACCACGTTGAGGCGGAAATAGAGGTCCTGGCGGAAGCGGCCGTTCCTGACCATGTCGGGCACGTCGCGGTTGGTGGCGGAACAGACCCGGACGTCGATCTTGACCGCCTCGGTGCCGCCCAGGCGCATCAGTTCGCGCTCCTGGATCACCCGCAGCAGCTTGACCTGCATGGCGGTGGACATCTCGGTGACCTCGTCGAGGAACAGGGTACCGCCGTTGGCGGTCTCGATCAGGCCGGATTTGCCGATGGCGCCGGTGAAGGCGCCCTTCTCGTTGCCGAACAGTTCGTTGGCCAGCAACTCCTCGTTGAAGGCGCCGCAGTTGACCGCGACGAAGGGGCCTTCGGCGCGGTCGCAGTGCTCGTGCAGGTAGCGGGCGAACAGTTCCTTGCCGGTACCCGATTCGCCGGTGATCATGACGTTGCAGCCGGTCGGCGCGACCTGGCGCGCCATCTCCAGCAGCTTCAGCATCTGGCTGTCCTGGGTGATGATCTTGACCCGGCCCTGGAAGCCGTCGAGCTGTTCGCGCAGGGCCAGGTTCTCCCGTTTCAGGCGGACCTTCTCCAGGGCCTCGCCAACCACCTCGCGGACCTCGTCCAGGCGATAGGGCTTGGCGACGTAATGGAAGGCGCCATCCTTCATCGCCTCGACCGCCGAGTCCAGGGTGGCGTAGCCGGTGATCATGATCACCTCGGTATCGGGCGCCAGTTCGCGGCTGCGCCGCAGCACCTGCATGCCGTCGATCTTGTCCATCTTGAGGTCGGTCAGCACGACGTCGAAGCGCTGCTTCTCCAGCAGGCCCAGGGCGTTGGCGCCGCTGGTGGTCGCGGTGACTTCGTGGCCGGCCTTCTTGAGCACGTGTTCGAGGTTGCGCAGGGCGACCCGTTCGTCGTCGACCAGCAGCAGGCGGCCGCACGGGGGGCTCTCGGGGGCGGGGGTGATCTGGCTGCTCATGCTTGCTCCTGGAATTCGCCGGCCGGGCGGGGCAGCCGGATATGGAAGACGGTGTACTGGCCACACGCGCTTTCGGCGCTGATGCAGCCGCCATGCTCCTCGACGATCTCGCGCACGATGAACAGCCCGAGGCCGGAGCCGTGGCTGGCTTCCTTGGTGGTGTAGAAGGGCTCGAAGATGTGGCCCAGGATCTCGGGCGGGATGCCCTGGCCGGTGTCGCGGACATCGATCTCGACCGTCTCGGGCGCGCTCGCGCCCTGCTCCTGGCCACGCGCGCAGGCCGCCTCGCCGGCCTCGCGCAGGCGCGCGCTGATGAGGATTTCGCCGCCGCTATCGAGGGCCTCGGCGGCGTTCTTCAACAGGTTGAGAAAGACCTGTTGCAGGCGCGGCTTGTCGGCCGGCAGGGTCAGGTCGGCCGGGATGTCGATCCGAACTGCCACCTGGGCGGGCAGTTCGTTGCGCAGGAAGGGCAGGGTTTCCTCGATGGCCGCCTTGAGCGCGACCGGCTGGCGGCGGAATTCGCGCTCCCGGGCGTAATCGAGCAGGGAGCGCACGATGCGTTGGGCGCGCACGGTCTCGGAGTCGATCTGGCCGAGCATCTCGCGGCGCCATTCCGGGGCCGATGCCTCGCCGTCCTCGAGCAGGATCTGGGCGGAACTGGAGATGTTGGAGAGCGGGTTGTTGACCTCGTGGGCGACTCCGGAGATGAGCCGGCCCAGGGAGGCCAGGCGGTCGGCCTGGATCAGCTGCTGCTGCTGGCGCAGGCTGATTTCGTCGAGGACGTGGTTGAAGGCGCGGGTGAGGGCCTCGATCTCGCGGTCCTTGGCGGTCATGCTCAGGCGGTCCTTGCTGCCGGCCGCGACCAGTTCCATGCGCCGCTCCATTTCCTTGAGCGGCCGCACGATGCCGCCGGAAACCACGGCGGCGGCCAGGGCGAGCAGTCCGAGCAGGCCGACCAGGGTGGTCAGGGTGAGGGCGCGCTGGCGTTCCAGGTTGCGTTGCAGGGCCGAGCGTTCCGCGGCGGCGAGGGCCTGGGCATCGTTGACGATGGCGAGGCCCAGTTCGCGGATGGCGCGCGCCTCGCCGGTGCTGTTGGCCTGGGCGTAACTGCTCATGCCCTGGTCATAGCTGTCCAGCGATCGGCGCAGCTGGGTCAGTTTCGGCTCGGTCGACAGTTGCTCGAATACCTGGCGGTTGTCGTCGATCAGGTGCTTGGCGCGCGCCACGAAGGCGCGGTTTTCCTCCAGGTCGCCATCCTGGTGGTAGAGAAAGTAGTTCTTCTCGAAGCGGCGTATCTCGAGCGCGACGTCGAAGAATTCCGAGATGCTGGCGCCGGCCTGGACCTGCTTCTCGATCACCCGCGATTCCAGGACATAGAGGGCCGAGAGTCCGATCAGCAGGATCGCGAAGGCGGTGTAGCCGAGGATGATTTTCTGGCGCAGCGAGGACATGGCTAAACAGTGTATCAGTGCCGTTGCATAATGCAATTAACAGTAAAAAAGCATTTGCCAATAAGTACATGGAGATAAGCTTGGGTCTGAAATGGGATTTCCGGGCCCAGGCTGGAAGATTGCATTATGCAATGCTTGTCCGGTCGCCATGTTGCGGGTGAGGGATTATCTATTTGAATAATAAGTATTAACGAGTGATGGTATGGCTCTTGCTAGGAATTGCTCCGTTTGAGCCCGACCTGATCTGCCGCCCCGATGTCCGAGCCCTACCGGAAAGTGCTGTTGGTCCTGATCGAGCATGCCCCTTCCCCGCGCGTGCTCGATGCCGCGTGCGCCCTGTGCGGTCGTCTCGGCGCCGGCCTGGAAGTGGTCCGGCTCGGTGTCCGCCTGCCTGAGGATCTGCTCGCGGCCACGGTCAAGGAGGTCGCCCGCTCCGGCCTGAGTTGCAGCGCCGTCGCGAAGCCGGATTGGGAGGCGGCGGACCTGGTCGAGTGGGCCAATGGCCGGGCCTGCGTGGCGACCGTGATGTTGCCCGCCCTGGAGCACGAAGCCCTGTCCGAGGCCGGACATGGCGAGGCCGAGCAGTGGCGGCGCCTGTCCTGCCCGTTGGTGGTGGTCGGACGGGAATCGATTGATGAACAGATGTGAGATGAAATGAACGGACTGCTGAGATACCTGCCCTTCCTGAAATGGTTCCCCCTCAAGGCCGACACGATCAAGCCGGACTTCATCGCCGGCATCACCGTGGCCCTGGTGCTGATCCCGCAGTCGATGGCCTACGCCCAGTTGGCCGGCATGCCGGCCTACTACGGCCTCTACGCCGCCTTCCTGCCGGTCGCCATCGCCTCCATGATGGGCTCGTCCAACTTCCTCGGCACCGGCCCGGTCGCCGTGGTCTCGCTGCTGACCGCCTCTTCGCTGGCGCCCCTGGCGGCGCCCGGCTCGGCCCAGTTCATCGCCCTGGCCATCCTGCTCGCCCTGCTGGTCGGCATCGTGCAGTTGTCGCTCGGCCTGTTCAAGCTGGGCGTGGTGGTCAACTTCCTTAGCCACCCGGTGATCGTCGGCTTCACCAACGCGGCGGCCATCATCATCGGCCTGTCCCAGGTGTCCAAGCTGTTCGGCCTGTCCATGGGCCGGTCCGAGCATTTCCTGAACGATATCTGGGAGGTTGCCCTGCAGCTGGGCGACACCCACCTGCCGACCCTGGCCATGGGTGCCCTGGCCATCGCCATGATGTGGGCGGTCAAGCGGTACAAGCCCAAGTGGCCCGGCGTACTGATCGCCGTGGTGGTCACCACCACCCTGTCCTGGGCCGTCGGCTATGAGCACAACGCCAACGGCAAGCTCGACCAGGTGGCCGACACCGAATTGAGGGCCATGGTCGAGGACGTCGCCAAGGCCGTGCAGCGCCAGGACGAACTGGCCGCCGCCAAGGCCATTAAGGCCGCCGAACTGAAGACCGTGCAGCACGAACAGGGCGCCCACAGCGCCCAGGCGGCGCGCATCGAATACGAACTGGAACTGGCGAGTATCGAGGCCGAGTCGGCCGAGTCGGCGACCCGCAAGGCGAAGCGCACCTTGCGCGCGATGGCGGTCGTGCGCACGATGGATGGTGCCGGCGCCACGCTGGCGGTCTATCCGGCTCACCGCCTGCCCCCGGGCATGGCTACCGACGGCCAGGTCTACCGCATCCGCGGCGTCAAGAGCGATGGCTTCAAGCTGGTCGGCGGCGGCGAGGTGGTCGGCAAGATCCCCGAGGGCCTGCCCGCCGTGCACATGCCGACCATCAGCCTGGACGCGCTCGGCTCGCTGTTGTCGGCCGCCATCGTCATCTCCCTGGTCGGCTTCATGGAGGCCATCTCGATCGCCAAGGCCCTGGCCACCAAGGCCAAGCAGAAGGTCGACCCGAACCAGGAGCTGATCGGCCAGGGTCTGGCCAACATCGTCGGCGGCTTTACCTCGGCCTTCCCGGTTTCCGGCTCCTTCTCGCGCTCGGCGGTGAACTTCAACGCCGGGGCGAAGAGCGGCCTGGCGGCGGTGATCACCGCCCTGTTCGTGCTGCTGACCCTGCTGTTCCTGACCCCGCTCCTCTATCACCTGCCCCAGGCGGTGCTGGCCGGCATCATCATCATGGCGGTGATCGGCCTGGTGAACTTCGGCGCCATCAAACACGCCTGGCATGCCAGCCGGCACGACGGCATCGCCGCCATGGTGACCTTCGTCGCCACCCTGCTGGTGGCACCGCACCTGGACAAGGGCATCATGATCGGCGCCGGCCTGGCCATCCTGCTCTACCTGTACCGGACCATGACGCCACGCGTCGCCCAGCTCGGCCGCTACAACGACGGCACCCTGCGCGACGTCAAGGTCAATCCGGACCTGCCGACCAGCCCGCATATCATCGCCATGCGCTACGACGGCTCGCTTTACTTCGCCAACGTGGCCTACTTCGAGGACACCATCCTGGAGGCGGTGGCGGCCAAGCCGAACGCCGAGTACGTCCTGGTGGTGGGCGACGCCATCAACCAGCTCGACGCCTCCGGCGAGGAGGTGGTGCACCATCTGGTCGAGCGCCTGCGCGACGGCGGCACCCAGATCGTCTTTTCCGGCCTGAAGAAGCAGGTGCTCGACGTGATGCGCCACACCGGCCTGTTCGACCTGATCGGCCAGGCGAACATCTTCGCCACCGAGGACCAGGCCATCGCGGCGATCTACGAGCGCCTCGGCGACAAGGCGGCGGGCGACCTGTTCTGCCCGGTGCGGCCGGCGGCGGCGTGATGGCGGCATCGGGATGCAAGGGTTTCGGAGCGCCTGCCTGGGGCGGCGCTTGGCAAAGGGGGAATCGTGATTGAGATAGTGGCGTTGTATTCAAAATGCATGATTCATAGAATCCAATATTCATTCGCCGACGGTGCCCGCTGTGTCCCTTGCTGATTTCGCCCCCGTTCAATACGCCTGGTTCGGCGTGCTTTTCTGGCTGGCGCTCGGCTTCGGCTCCCTGTTCCTGCGCCGGTCCGGTCTACTCACCGGCCTGATCCTGCCGCTCGGGGCGCTCGGCGCCCTGGCCATGGCCGCGGTGGGCATGGTCGGCGTGGCGATGCCGGTATCCGCCGTCATCCTGCCCATCGGCCTGCCCGACCTGCCGATCCACCTGCGCCTGGATGCCCTGTCCGGCTTCTTCCTGATCCTTCTCGGCGGCGCCGCCGTCGGCGTTACGGTGTACGGCGTCGGCTATTTCAGGTCCATGCCGGCCGGCCCCCTGGCCCTGCTTTCGCTCTGGTATCACCTGTTCCTGGCCGGCATGACCCTGGTCCTGCTGGCGGACGACGCCTACGCCTTCATGGTGGCCTGGGAACTGATGGCGCTGTCGTCCTATTTCCTGGTCACCACCGACCACAAGATCCCGGACATCCGCCGGGCCGGCTTCCTCTACCTGCTGATCGCCCACGTCGGGGCGGTGTCCCTGCTGCTCTGCTTCGGTGTCCTCCAGGGCGGCCACGGGGCTTATACCTTCGACTACATGCGCGGCGCCGAGCTGACCCCGTTCTGGGCCTCGGTCGCCTACCTCCTCGCCCTGTTCGGCTTCGGTGCCAAGGCCGGCCTGGTGCCGATGCACGTCTGGCTGCCCGAGGCGCACCCGGCGGCGCCGTCGCCGGTATCGGCCATGATGTCCGGGGTGATGCTGAAGACCGCCATCTACGGTTTGTTGCGGGTGACCTTCGACCTGCTCAACATGCAGATCGCCTGGTGGGGTACCCTGGCCCTGACACTCGGCTTGATCACCGCCCTGTACGGCGTCATCTTCGCCGCCGTGCAGTCGGACATGAAACGGCTCCTGGCCTGGTCGTCGATCGAGAACATCGGCATCATCGTGGCCGGCTTCGGCCTCACGGTGATCTTCTACGCCGACGGCAAGGGCGCCCTGGCGGCGCTGACCCTGACCGCGGTGCTCTACCACTCCCTCAACCACGCCTTCTTCAAGGGCCTCCTGTTCATCGGCACCGGCTCGGTACTGCATGCCACGGGCACCCGCCTGATGGGCGGCCTGGGCGGCCTGATCCGTTACATGCCGTGGACCGCCTGGCTGGTCCTGGTCGGCGCGCTCGCCATCGCGGGCCTGCCGCCGCTCAACGGGTTCGTGTCCGAGTGGCTGCTGTTGCAGGCCTTCCTGCTCACGCCCGGCCTCAGCCATAACTATCTCAACATGGTGATTCCGGTCGCTGCCGCCTCCCTGGCCATGGTCTCCGCCCTGGCTGCCTATGTCGTGGTCAAGTTCTACGGCGTGGTATTCCTCGGCCAGCCGCGCGATCCGGCGATCATCCACGCGCGCCGCACCAATTGGCCGGAACGTCTGGGCATGATCTGGCTGGCACTGGGCTGCATCCTGTTGGGCCTGTTCCCCGCCCAGGTGATCGACGGCATCAAGCCGGTGACCCGCCTGCTGATCAGTCAGACCATGGTCAACGACGGCAACTGGCTGGTGCTGGCGCCGATCTCGGCCGAGCGGGCCAGCTACGCGCCGGTGATCTTCCTGGCCGTGGTGGTGGTGATCACCCTGCTGGTGTTCTGGGGCGTCAAGTTGGTCTACCACGGCCGGGTCCGCCGCGCCGCCCCCTGGGACTGCGGCTATCCCGAGCAGGATGCCCGCATGCAGGACAGCGCCGAAGGCTTCGGTCAGCCGATCCGGCAGGTCTTCGACGTTTTCATGCGGGTCGATCGCGAGATGCCCGATCCGTTCGATCGCCAGCCGCACTACCGGGGCGACAGCCGGGACAAGATATGGCTCCTGATCTACCAGCCGATCGCCACTCTGGTGGCCTGGCTGTCCGGCCAGGCCGGCCGGCTCCAGCATGGCCGCATCCAGTGGTATCTGATCTACAGCTTCGCCACCCTGATCTTCCTGCTCGTTTTCACGCGGTGATCCCATGACGACCGGCCTCCTCCTGCAAATCTTCCAGACCGTGCTGGCGATCATCCTGGCGCCCTTGCTCATGGGCTGGGTCAACCAGTGCCGCGCCTGGCTGCAGGGCCGCACGGCGCCGCCCATCAGCCAGCCCTACCGGGTGATCCGCAAGCTGTTCCACAAGGACGCCGTCCTGGCCCACGACGCCAGCCGGCTGTTCCGCTTCGCCCCTTACATCATCTTCGCCTGCATGGCCCTGGCCGCCGGCATCGTGCCGACGGTGGCCAACGACCTGCCCTTCTCGCCCGCCGCCGACGTCATCGCCCTGGTCGGCATCTTCGCCCTGGCGCGGGTGTTCCTGGCCCTGGCGGCGATGGACATCGGCACCTCGTTCGGAACCCTGGGCGCCCGGCGCGAGATGCTGGTCTCCTTCCTGGCCGAACCGGCCCTGCTGATGGTGTTCTTCACCGCCAGCCTGATCTCGCAGTCGACCGAACTGCCGCGCATCGTCGAAACCCTGGCGCACAAGCAATTCGCCATCTACCCGAGCATGGCCTTCGCAGCCGTCGCATTCTGGATGGTGTCGGTGGCGGAGAACGCCCGCATCCCGATCGACAACCCGACCACCCACCTGGAACTGACCATGATCCACGAGGCCATGATCCTGGAATATTCGGCTCGCCACCTGGCCCTGATCGAATGGGCGGTGGCGCTCAAGCTGTTCGTCTATTCCGCCCTCGGCATCGCCCTGTTCCTGCCCTGGGGCATCGCTCCGGCCGGCGATCTCTCGGCCCTGCCGCTGGCGATCCTGGCCCTGCTGGTCAAGATGCTGGCCGGCGGTGCCGGCCTGGCCTTCCTGGAGACCATCGCCGCCAAGGTGCGCCTGTTCCGCGCCCCGGAGTTCCTCGGCACCGCCTTCCTGCTTGCCGTCCTGGGCATGCTGACCCACTTCATCCTGGAGGTTTGACGTGGCGCTCTCCTACAACCTGCAAGTGGTCAACCTGCTGGCGGCGATGCTGCTCCTGATCGCCTTCGCCATGCTGTCGCAGCGCCGCATCGTCGGCCTGATCACCCTGTTCGCCTGGCAGGGCGCCGCCCTGGCCGCGTCGACCGCCATCGTCGCCTGGACCACCGGCCAGCACCACCTGTACTACTCGGCGGCCCTGACCCTGGTCCTGAAGGTGATCGCCATGCCCTGGTTCTTCTACCGCCTGGTCAGGCGGCTGGACGTCGACCGCGAGGTCGAGCCGATGATCAACATCCCGACCACCATGCTGATCGGCATCGTCCTGGTCATCTTCGCCTTCAACCTGGCCCTGCCGATCTCCCAGATGTCCGGCACGGTGACCCGTGCCACCCTGGGCATCGCCATGGCCTGCGTGCTCCTGGCCTTCCTGATGATGATCACCCGGAGCAAGGCGATCCCGCAGGTGATCGGCTTCCTGGCCATGGAGAACGGCCTCTTCTTCGCCGCCACCAGCGCCAGCTACGGCATGCCCCTGGTGGTCGAGATGGGCGTCGCCCTGGACGTCCTGGTCGGCGTCTTCGTGCTCGGCATCTTCTTCTTCCAGATCCGCGAGACCTTCGACTCGCTCGACCTGAAGCACATGGAAAAACTCAAGGAACGATAAGCCGTGGAAATCTACTGGGTACTCGGCATTCCGCTGTTCGGCGGGATCTTTCTGGCCCTCTGGGGCAACCGCGGCAATGCACCGGAGATCAACGCCGGGTTCAGCTTCCTGACCCTGGTCGCGGCTGCGGTGCTGACCGCGCGCATCGTCGCCGAAGGGCCGATCATGATCGGCGACGGCTGGTTCTTCATCGATTCCTTCAACGTCTTCCTGGTCGCCCTGACCGCCTTCGTGGCCTTCACCACGGCCCTGTTCTCGCGCCCCTACATGCGCATCGAGAAGGAGCACGGCCGCCTCAACGACCAGCGCCTGCGCCTGTACCACAGCAGCTACCAGGTCTTCATCTCGGCCATGCTGCTGGCCCTGACCACCAACAACATGGGCATCCTGTGGGTGTCCATGGAGGGCGCCACCCTGGCCACCGTGCTGCTGGTCTCGCTCTACCGCACCCCGGCCTCCCTGGAGGCGGCCTGGAAGTACTTCATCCTGTGCGGCGTCGGCATCGCCCAGGCCCTGTTCGGCACCATCCTGCTCTACTTCGCGGCCGAGAAGATCCTGGGCCCGGGCGGCACCGCCCTGCTCTGGACCCACCTGAATGGGGTCAAGGAACAACTGGAGCCGACCGTGCTGTCGCTCGCCTTCGTGTTCCTGCTGGTCGGCTACGGCACCAAGGTCGGCCTCGCGCCCTTGCACAACTGGCTGCCCGACGCCCACGCCGAGGGCCCGACACCGATCTCGGCGGTGCTCTCCGGCCTGCTGCTCAA
>JAAXVP010000312.1:0-1888 GCA_013335435.1 Thiobacillus sp.
GGAGCTTGTCGGGCACCTGGGTGATGTACTCGATCATGTGGCCGAGCAGTTCCGGGTCGGGCGTGAGGCGGCCGGCGCCGATTTCGTCGAGCAGGAAGCGCAGGGCCAGGGCGGCTTCCAGTTGCCCGGTGTGGCGGGCGCCTTCCACGTGGTCGGCCTGCAGTTTGTCGATCAGGCTGCAGGCCTCGGGCACGTGTTCGCGCAGGATGCGGAAGAGCACGTCGTCTTCCTTCGGATGATGGAGCTTGTCGGGCACCTGGGTGATGTACTCGATCATGTGGCCGAGCAGTTCCGGGTCGGGCGTGAGGCGGCCGGCGCCGATTTCGTCGAGCAGGAAGCGCAGGGCCTGCAGTACGGCGGCAAGAGCGCGATGCTCGCTGTGGATGATGTCGATGGCTTTCATGGCTGGCGTACCGGGAATCAGTGGGAGGCGACGCCGAGCCAGCTGTCGAGCAGGGCGCGGTCGCGGAGCAGGGTTTCGCTGTCGCCGTTGTAAACCGCCCGGCCGCGTTCGAGGACCAAGGCGCGGCGGGTCAGCGGGAGGATCTGGCGGGCGTGCTGTTCGACCAGGATCACCCCCATGCCGCCTTCCTCGGTCAGCCGCTGGATGATGGCGAACAGCTCCTGGACGATCAGCGGCGCCAGGCCTTCCATCGGTTCGTCGAGGAGCAGCAGGCGCGGGTTGAGCATCAGCGCGCGGCCCATGGCGAGCATCTGCTGCTCGCCGCCGGAAAGCTGGTTGCCCATGTTGGCGCGGCGCTCCTTGAGGCGCGGGAACATGTCGTAGATGCGTTCCAGGTTCCACGGCCCCGGGCAGGCCACCACGGTGAGGTTTTCCTCGACAGTCAGCGACGGAAAGATGTCGCGCTCCTGCGGCACCCAACCGAGGCCAAGGTGGGCGCGCCCGTGGGGCGGCACAATGGTCAGGTTCTTGCCGGCGAATTCCAGGGTACCGGAGCGGTACTTGGCAGCGCCCATCAGTGTGGACAGCAGGGTTGTCTTGCCCATGCCGTTGCGGCCCAGCAGCGCCAGGCTGCCGCCTTCCTCCAGTGTGAAGGAGATGTCTTCCAGCACCACGGCGTCGCCGTAGCCGGCCCACAGTTTGTCGACTTTCAGCAGCTCAGTCACAGATCGCTTCCCCCAGATAGACTTCCTTGACCTTCGGGTCATGGGCGATCACCTCCGGCGTGCCTTCGGTGAGCACCGCGCCGCCGACCAGCACCGAGATGCTGTCGGCAAAGCGGAAGACCAGGTCCATGTCGTGCTCGATGAGCAGGATGGTCACCTCGCGGGGCAGGCCGGCGATGGTTTCAAAGAGCTCGCGGCTTTCGATGGTGGGCACGCCGGCGGCGGGCTCGTCGAGGAGCAGCACGCTCGGCTTGGCGGCCAGGGCAAGGGCAATCTCGATCAGGCGCTGCTTGCCGTAGGCCAGGTTGCGGGTGGTCTCGTGGGCCACGTCGAGCAGGCGCAGGCGTTCGAGCAGTTCGACCGCCTCGTCGACCGCCGCAGTGTGGCTGCCGACCGATTGCCAGAAGCGGGCGCCGAGGCCGAGGCGTTCATTGACGGCCATCACCACCGATTCGAGCACGGTCAGGTCGGCAAACAGGCGGTTGATCTGGAAAGTCCGGGCCAAGCCGCGCTTGACGCGCTGGTGCTGGGCCAGGTGGGTGACCTTGTCGCCGTTGAGGATTACCTCGCCACTGGTCGGCTCGAGAAAGCCGGTGAGCAGGTTGATGAGGGTGGTCTTGCCGGCGCCGTTCGGGCCGACCAGGCCCACCTTCTCGCCGGGGTCGAGCTGGAACGAGGTCTCCACGAACAGGACCTGGCGGCCGTACTGCTTGCTGATGTCGGTGAATGCGATCATGGGCGCGGCACTCTAGCAGGCGGG
>JAAXVP010000312.1:1898-3999 GCA_013335435.1 Thiobacillus sp.
AGCAAGGGAGGCGCCAAAGCATGACTTACGCCCTGCAAACCACCAGCCTGGTGAAGAAGTCCGGCGCCGTTGGGGCCGATCAGCGCGTGGCGCGCGCCGGCCTCGACATTGAGGCTGACCGTATTGGTGGCCACGAAGCCGCCGAACTTCTTCACCAGGCTGGTGGTTTGCAGGGCGTAAGTCATGCTTTGGCGCCTCCCTTGCTCAGTGCGCCGAGGCGCCGTACGCCGCCCATCACGCCGTCGCGGGCGAACAGGACGATCAGCACCAGCAGCAGGCCGAGCCAGAATTGCCAGTATTCGGGGTTCATGTCGGACAGGAAGTGGTGAGCGGTCATGAAGACGATGGTGCCGATCAAGGCGCCGTAGAGGCATCCGGAGCCGCCGAGAACGAGGATCAGCAGCAGTTCGGCCGAGCGGTTGAAGGACAGCACGTCGAGCGCCACGAACTGGGTGGTCTGGGCCAGCAGGGCACCGGCGATGCCGGCGTACAGTGCGCCAATCGTGTACACCGCGGCGAGGCGGGCATTCACCGGAGCGCCGATGGCCGGCATGCGGCCGACGTTCTGGCGGATGCCCTTTAGGCTCAGGCCAAAGGGGCTGTGCACCAGCCGGCGGGCGATGACGAACATCACGAAGAGCACGCCCACCGCGTACCAGTAGGCCGTCTTGCCGAACATGTCGAAGGCGAAGCTGCCGAACAGGGGCTGGATCTCCATGCCCTGCAGGCCGTCCACCCCGCCGGTGATCGGCGTGAGCTTGTTGGCCAGCTCGTAGAGCATCATCGCCACCCCGAGGGTGACCATCAGGCGGGTCAGGTCGGCGGCGCGCAGCACCAGCAGGCTGGAGATGAAGCCTGCCACGGCCGCACAGATGCCGGCCACCAGCAGGCCGAGCAGCGGGTCGCCGTGGCCATGGGCCGCCATCAGGCCGGCGGCGTAGGCACCGATGCCGAAGAAGGCCGTGTGGCCCAGCGAGACGATGCCGGCGAAGCCGAGGATCAGGTCCAGCGACAGGCAGAACAGCGCGGTGATGGCGATCTGGGTGAGCAGCACCAGGTTGTCCTGGAGCAGGAAGTAGCCGGCCACGGGCAGCAGCCAGAAGACCAGCTCGGCCGGATGCCAGCGTGTGGCCCGGGTCAGGGGCGTGAGGTCGATCATGGATTTGTTCATGGCTTTAGCGGGCGGCCTTGCGACCGAACAGGCCCTGCGGGCGGAAGATCAGCATGGCCACCATCACCGCGTAGATCACGAAGGCGCCGGCCTGGGGCACGTAATACTTGCCGGCCACGTCGAAGACGCCGAGGATCAGTGCGGCGATCAGCGAGCCGGTGATGTTGCCGCTGCCACCCACCGCCACGACGATCAGGAAGTACACGATGTACTTCACCGGAAAGCCGGGGTCGAGGCCGAGCATTTCGACACCCAGCGCGCCGCCCAGGCCGGCCAGGCCGGTGCCCAGGGCGAAGGTGAGGGTGAAGATGCGATCCACGTTGATGCCCATGCCGCGGGCGGTGCGCGGGTTGTCCACCGAGGCGCGCAGTTGGGCGCCAAAGCGGGTGCCGGTGACCATCTTCTGCAGCCCGAAGGCGATGGCCAGCCCGAGGACGATCAGGAACAGGCGATACACGCCCATGTCGAGGCCGGGCAGGTTGATCTGGCCCTGCAGGAAAGTCGGCAGCGTCAGCGGTTGCTGCTGGGGCCCGAAGAGATAGTGGGCACCGGCAATCGACATGAAAACCAGGCCGATGGAAAACAGCACCTGGTCCAGGTGCGTGGCGGCATACAGGCGGCGGTACAGGGTGCGCTCGAAGAGCACGCCGAGCAGCGCGGTGCCGATGGCAGCCAGCGGCAGGGCGGCCAGAAAGGGGATGCCGGCGCGGTTGAGCAGCGTCACGGCTACAAAGCCGCCGAACATGGCGAAGGCGCCGTGGGCCAGGTTGACGAAGTTCATCAAGCCCAGGGTCACGGACAGCCCGACGCTGATCAGGAACAGCAGCATGCCGGAGGCGATGCCGTCGAAAATGACGGTCATGGAAGCTCCTTGAGGGATGTAGGGTGGGTGAGGCGATGCCCTGTGGGTCGGACTTCAGTCCGACAACA
>JAAXVP010000313.1 GCA_013335435.1 Thiobacillus sp.
CTCGACCCTGGTGCTCAAGCTGGTGTCGTCCAGGCGCATCGACGACGCCCGCCTGGGCATCTACAGCCACTGGTTCGGCGACCGCTGGCTGGCCGGCGGGGCCTCGAACGCCGGCGGCGCAGTGCTGCGGGCGCATTTCAGCGATGCCGAACTGGCCGAGTTGTCGGCCAGGATCGATCCGTCCAGGGACAGCGGCCTGGATTACTATCCCCTGCCCGGCCCCGGCGAGCGCTTCCCGGTCAACGACCCGGACCTGCCGCCGCGCCTGGAGCCGCGTCCGGCAGAGCGGGCGGCCTTCCTGCACGGCCTGCTCGAAGGCCTGGCCGGGATCGAGGCGCTGGGCTACCGCAAGCTGGCCGAACTGGGGGCGGAGACACCGACACAGGTGATTTCGGCCGGTGGTGGCGCGGCCAATCCGGTCTATAGTCGCATTCGGGAACGCCGGCTGCGCCTGCCCGTGGTCGCCGCCCGCCAGCAGGAGGCGGCCTATGGCTCCGCCCTGCTGGCCAGATACGGCACATCGTTATTTCCGGGGAGCAACCCATGATCGATTCCGGCTTTGCCGTCGCCACCGCCCTGCCCTTCGCCTGGCAGGCCGGCCAGCCTTCCGCCTCGACCAGTCATGGCAGCCTGCTGCTGTTGCGGGTGGTGAACATGCTGGACGCCGGCGAGATCGAGTCGGATCGCAGCCACGAACGGGTCGAGGCCCGGCTGGACCTGATGTTGTACTGGCTTGGCCAGCAACTGTTCGGCGACCAGGCTGCGCCGGCCACCGTGCCATTGCGGCTGGAGGCCGGCAGCATCGCCTGGCCGGCGGATTCGTTGCCGGCCAGCGAGGAAGTGATCCTGAGCCTGCATATCCATCCGGCCATGGCCGCGCCGCTCCGGCTGGCCGGGCATGTCACGGGCATGGCCGGCGGCCATGTCATGGCGAAATTGCAGTTCGACAGCGAGGAATTGTCGGACGCCTGGACCCAGTGGCTGTTCCGGCGTCACCGCCGCGCGGTGCACGAGGCAAGACAGCGCGAAGGCTAGGGGCAAGGCGGGGAATCGTGTCGGAGTGCGCCGACCAGGTCACCCCTGCGCCCTGCCCGGATTGCCGGACAGGGCTAAGGGACCGCTGATTAATTCGATACCGTCGTTCCCGCGAAGGCGGGAACCCAGTTAAATCAAGGCACTGGATACCCGCCCACGCGGGGATAACGAATAAATCAGCGTCTCCCCAGGGCTGGTTACTCCGCCTTCTTCTCCAGGATGGTCTCGTTGATCTGGACCTTGGTGCTGTCCTTCACGTAGGCCAGGTAGGCCTTGAGCTCTTCCTGGGCGGCGACTCGGGAAAGGTCGCGCTGGACCATCTTGGTGCGGTTGGCGTCGACAGCGCCTTCGATGACCCGGGTGATGCGGTACAGGCGATAGCCACCCGGGGTTTCCACGCCGACGGTCGCCGGCAGCTTGCCGACGTTGGCCTTGAAGATCGCCTTCAGGCCTTCCACCGGCAGGTTCAGCGGCTGCATGCGCGACACCAGCATGGGGGCGGACATGCCGGGCACGGCCTGGCCTGCCTCGGCGGCCTTGAGGGCAGCCTGGCCGAGTTCGACCGCCTTGACCTGGGCGGCACGCAGCGACAGCTTGGCGCGGATCAGGGGCGCGACCTCCGCCAGCGGGCGGACGCCGGCCGGCTTGTGTTCCAGGACACGGGCGGCGACCAGGGTGCCGCCGGCGACTTCGACGGCCTCGGTGTTCTGCTTCTTCTCCAGGGCCTCGGGCGAGAACAGGGCGTCCATCAGGGCGGGCTTGGCCAGGAAGGCGGGCTCGGCCTGGTCGCGGCTGATCCAGCCGGATTCCTTGACGGTCAGGCCGAATTCCGCGGCAGCGGGGTCCAGGCTGTCGGGCTTTTCGTAGACCAAGTTGCTGAACCGCTCGGCCACCTCGGCGAACTTGCGCTCGGCCTGCTGGCGCCCCAGTTCGGCGACGATCTCGCCCTTCACGGCATCGAAGGCAGCCAGTTTGCCGGGCGTCACGCCGGTCAGGCGGATGATGTGGTAGCCGAACTCGGTCTCGACCAGGCCGCTGATGTCGCCCACCTTCATGCCGAACACGGCGTCGGCAAACGGCTTGACCATGGTGTCGCGGGTGAAGCTGCCGAGCTCGCCGCCCTGCGCCGCGGAGCCCGGATCGTCGGAATTCTGCTTGGCCAGTTCGGCGAACTTGCCCGGATTGGCCTTGACCTGGGCGAGCAACTTCTCGGCCTTGGCCTTGGCGGCCGGGCGGGCCGCGGCGTTGTCGGCCTTGACCAGGATGTGGCTGGCGCTGCGCTGCTCGGCCGCCTGGTAGTGGGACTTGTTGGCCTCGTAGTACTGCTTGGCGGCCTCGTCGGAGATCTTGATGCCGGCAAGGATGGAATCGGCGGACAGGACCAGGTACTGGATGCGGACCTGGGCCGGGGTGGCGTAGGCGTTCTTGTTGGCGTTGTAGTCGGCCTCGACCGCCTTGTCGTCGACCACGACGCTCTTCTGGTAGGTCTCGGCGGCGAAGACGGCCTCGGTGACCTCGCGCTGCTGCGCCATCAGCGCGGACAGGCGTTCGGCGCTGGCGGAAGCGGCCACGGCACCCTGGCCGTAGCCCATCTGGAACTGCTGGACCAGGGCCTCGCGCTCGATCATCGCGGCCAGGCCCTTCTGGCTCAGGCCCTGCTCGCGCAACCAGGTTTGGAAGCGCTCTTCGGAAAAGCTGCCGTTGACCTGGAAGATGGGGGCCGACTTGATCACCGCGTCGGCCTGGTTGCCGGATACCGACAGGCCGTTGCGGCGCGCGGCATCGGCGATCAGGCGGACCTGCACGAGTTCGTCGAGCACCTTCCTGCGGAAGTCCTTGTTCTCGATGTCGACCTTGGCGCGGGTCTGTTCCTGCTGTGCGTCGCGCTGGTTCTGCAGGGCGCGGAAGAATTCCTGCTGGCTGACCTGGTCGTCGCCCACGCTGGCCACCGGCTTGCCGCCACCGCCGCCCGTGAAGTAGGACTCGATGCCCCAGATGGCGAAGGGGACGATGATGAGGGCCAGGATGACCTTGGCGATCCAACCCTGGGCACGTTCGCGGATGGCTTCTAGCATGTTGTTCCGATATCAGGTCAAAAAAAAGGCGAACTCACGTTCGCCTTTCGTTACTACTGGCGGAGTGGACGGGACTCGAACCCGCGACCCCCGGCGTGACAGGCCGGTATTCTAACCGACTGAACTACCACTCCAAAAACCGTGCAAAGAACTGGTGGGCGCTGACGGGTTCGAACCGCCGACATCCTCCTTGTAAGGGAGGCGCTCTACCAACTGAGCTAAGCGCCCGGGAGCCGGCTAGTTTACCGAATCCTTCAGAGCCTTGCCAGCACGAAACTTGGGTACCTTCGCGGCCTTGATCTTGATGTCGGTACCGGTGCGGGGATTGCGCCCAACGCGGGCGGCGCGCTTGCCCACGTAGAAGCTGCCAAAGCCAACCAGGGTAACCATATCGCCCTTCTTCAGTGCCTTCTTGATGGCATCCATGGCGCCGTCGAGGGCACGGCCGGCAGCGGCCTTGGAGATGTCGGCGGAGACGGCGATGGCGTCGATCAGTTCGGATTTGTTCACGTGATCCCCCTATCAGTGGATGAGCGCGGGCGGGAACGCCCCGCCGCGCCGTTATAGCAACCGCGAAAATCCGGTGTCAAGCACCTGGGGAAAACACCGAAGCCGCCATTGCAGGGCAGCACGGCAATCCAGCCCGTAGAAAAATCCGGCAACGCCCGGATCGCCGCCTAGGGAGACGCTGATTTATTCGTCATCCCCGCGTAGGCGGGGATCCAGTGCCTTGATTTAACTGGGTTCCCGCCTACGCGGGAACGACGGAAGCGAATAAATCAGATGGTATGGACGCCACCCTCCCG
>JAAXVP010000314.1 GCA_013335435.1 Thiobacillus sp.
CAGGCCGGCTTGCCGGCCTGCGTGTTCACCTCCACCGCCAGCCTGCACGGCGGCCAGGAGACCACCCTGGTTTCCATGATGCTACCCCTCCTGCATCACGGCATGGTCATCGCCGGCCTGCCCTACTTGAATCCGGAACTGACCGCCACTCGCTCGGGCGGCACGCCCTACGGCGTCAGCCATTTCGCCGGCGCTGACGGCAAGCAGCCGGTGACCGAGGAGGAACGCAAACTGGCCTTCGCCCAGGGCAAACGGCTGGCGGAGATCGCCTTGAAACTGGGTGCGGCATGAGCGAGCAAGGCGACGAGGCCCGCCGCTTCACGCGCGGACAGCAGAGCGGCGTGCTGTCTACCCTGTCCAAGCGCCTGGATGGCTTCCCGTTCGGCTCGGTGTCGCCGTTCATACTCGACCATATGGGCCGGCCGGTGATCCTGATCTCGGAAATCGCCGAGCACACCAAGAATATCGACGCCGATCCGCGCGTCTCCATCATCGTGCAACCGTACAGCACCGACATGCAGACCACCGGCCGGGTCACCGTCATCGGCCGCGCCGAACGCCTGCAGGCCAAGGATGAGCTGGGCCCGCGCTACCTGCTCTATTTCCCCCAGGCGGAAGGCTATTTCGCCATGCACGACTTCCATTTCTACCGCATCGAGCCGGTGAAGATCCGCTGGATCGGCGGCTTCGGGCGCATCTTCTGGATCGATCCGGCGGCTTACCTGACTGCATCAGGCAGCCTTGCAGAGGTGGAAAGCGACATCCTGGCGCACATGAACGCCGACCATGCCGACAACCTGCGCGCCTATTGCCGGCATTTCCACCAGGTCGAGACCGAGGCCGCGAGCATGATCGGCATCGACCCGGACGGCTTCGACGTGCGTACCGACACCGGCCTGCTGCGTTTCGAATTCACGACACCGGTCCTCGATGCCGGCACCGCCCGCCAGGCACTTGTGGAAATGGCGCAACAATGCCGCGCCTGAACCCCGCCTGGCTTTCCGCGGCCGCCTCGGCCAGCCTGATCGCCCTGATCCTGCTCGGCCTGGCCTGGGAACTCTGGCTGGCGCCGCTGCGGCCCGGCGGTTCCTGGCTGGTGCTGAAGGTGCTGCCGCTCCTGGCCGTGCTGTTCGGCCTCCTGCACGGCCGGCCCTATTCCTACAAGGTCACCAGCCTGCTGGTCTGGCTCTATTTCGTCGAGGGCGTGATGCGCGCCATGACCGAGCCGTACCCGTCCGCCGGCCTGGCCGTGCTGGAAGTCGCGCTGTCCCTGGTCCTGTTTCTGGCGTCTGCCTTTTACATCCGCCTGCGCGCAAAAGCCGGTAGCGCTTGATTCAAGTCAAAGCCTTAGCCGAATACCCGATCTAAATTGACGACATTAGTGTCCACTTATATACTCACAAAGATTCGCAATCAAGGAGCCTTTTCATGTCCAAGGTGAGCTACGTTCACTTCAAGTTCCTGCCCATGTCGGTGCGGGTACTGTTCACGTCGGTCCTGCTGGTATTCGGCGCTGCCTACTGTATGGCCATGCTTCAAGTCTGGTTCACCAAGGTGGGCCTGGACGGCAAGAATTACCTGACCGCCAAAGACCTGGTGATCGCCTACAGCGGCAACTCGGACGGCTCCAAGATGCAGACCGCCCTGCAAGGCCCGATGGCCGACATGCTGGACGCCGACAACAAGAAGATCATCTACACCTGGCTGCACAAGGGTGCCCCCAAGGAAGACTTCGACACCACCATCAACCCCATCCTGCAGGATCACTGCGTGGCCTGCCACAACACGGCGGCCAATCCCAACCTGCCCGACTACACCAGTTGGGAAGGCGTGCAAAAGGTCACCTCCGTCGATACCGGCATGTCCATCGCCACCCTGATCCGGGTTTCCCATATCCACCTGTTCGGCCTGACCTTCATCTTCTTTATCACCGGCTACATCTACACCCATTCCTACGTCCGCCCGGCCTTGTTCAAGTGCGTCGTGCTGGCCGTACCCTTCCTGGGGCTGATCGTCGACGTGGCCTCCTGGTACCTGACCAAGGTCTGGCACGGCTTCGCCTGGGTCGTGATCATCAGCGGCGCCCTCTATGGCATCGCCTTCACCATCCAGTGGTTCACCTCCATGTATCAGATGTGGTTCTACAAACCGCCACAGGAACTCATTGATTCCGAAGGCCAACTGCCCAGCGTGCATCGCGGCTAAGCCCGCCGTCCATGTCACATGCCCTGGTAAACGAATCCATATAGAGGTCCCCATGAAGAAAACCGTCCCCACACTGATCGTGATGTCTCTGCTGCTCGCCGCCTGTGGCAAGGAGCAGCCCGCCACCGGCCCCGAAGCCGGCATGCACCAGCATCAGGCCGACCTGGCTGCCGGCAAGGCCGTCGCCGAGGCCAAATGCGTCAGCTGCCACGGCCTCGACGGCAAGGGCACCGGTCCCGACATCCCCAACCTGGGCGGCCAGAAAGAGGCCTATCTGCATAACGCCCTGGAAGGCTATCGCACCGGCACCCGCCAGCACGCCGCCCTGCAGCAGTTGTCCTCCGAGCTGACCGAAGCCGACGTGGTCAATATCGCCAGCTACTACGCCAGCCAGAAACTGGCCGGTACGGCCGCCGCCGTCGGCGCCGCCGACACCGTAGCCGCCGGCAAGACCGCCGCGGCTGTCTGCGTCGCCTGTCACGGCGCCGATGGCAACAGCAAGATGCCCGGCACGCCCAGCTTGGCTGGCCAGCACCCCGGCTTCCTGCTCAATGCCATGCAGGCCTATAAGGACGGCAGCCGCAAGGACGCCGCCATGGCCGGCCAGGTCGCCAAGCTCGACAAGGTCGCCATGGAGAACATCGCCGCCTTCTTCGCCGCCCAGGCACCGGTCGCACGCGACAAATCGACTGTTGGCGATGCCGTAGCCGGCGAGCCGCTGTCCGGCAAGTGCGGCGGCTGCCACGGCAAGCAAGGCCACAGCGCCGACCAGAAGACCCCGAGCCTGGCCGGCCAGGACGCCCAGTACCTGGTCAAGACCATGAAGAACTACCGCGACGGTGGTCGTGCCCATGCCGAGATGAAGACCATGCTGGCCGGCGCCAAGGACCAGGACCTGGCCCATATCGCCGCCTTCTATGTCGCCCAGGCACCCAAGCAGGCCACGGCCACCAAGCCGACCGCCGGCCAACAGTGGGCTGAGCGCTGTGGCAAGTGCCACGACGCCGCCACCGACAACCCGGCCATGGTTACGCCGCGTCTCGAGGGCCAGCCGGTCGCCTACCTGGTCAAGGCTCTGAAGGACTACCGTGAAGGCAAGCGCGTCCAGTCGGCCATGCACGCCATGGGCGCGCCGCTCTCCGATGCCGACATCCAGGCCATCGGCGAGTACTACGCTGGCCAACAGCCGAAGTAAGGCGGTGCAGCAGGAAAGAAAACGGGCAGCCTAGGCTGCCCGTTTTTATTTCATCGGTCCCACCCTCACCCGCGCTGCCGCGCACCCCTCCCCCCTCGAGGGGGGGCTGGGGGAGAGAGGGCGGATCAAACCTGCGGATGCGCCCTTTCCTCGGCCCCGTAGAGCTTGTTCAGGGCGTTGAGATAGGACTTAACCGAGGCGATGACGATGTCGGTATCGGCGCCCTGGCCGTTCACCACCCGGCCGTTGCGGGCCAGGCGCACGGTCACCTCGCCCTGGGCGTCGGTGCCGGTGGTGATGTTGTTGACCGAGTAGAGCAGCAGGGTCGAGCCGCTTTCCACCATCTTCTCGATGGCCCGGAACGAGGCATCGACCGGGCCGCCGCCGAACTCGTCGGCACTGATCTCCTGGCCGCCGTCGGACAATACCACGTAGGAATGCGGCGTCTCGCCGGTCTCCGAGCAGACCCGCATGGACACCAGCTTGAAGCGGTCGCAGGTATCGACGCCGACCTCGTCGGAGACCAGGGCCTGGATGTCCTCG
>JAAXVP010000315.1 GCA_013335435.1 Thiobacillus sp.
ATCCGAGAAGTGATCCTCGGCCCGATGCCCCAGAAGGCCATGCCGACGGCGTTTTCCGACGGGCTGGTGGCGGCAGCGGTGTGTTTTCCGCCGGAGTCAAACCGGCTGATCGAGGCGGGCGGCAAGGTGCTCTTTCACAGCGGGCAGGTGCCGGGCCAGGTGGTCGATACGCTGGTTTTCGACGGCGCCTTCGTGGCCCGGCGGGGGGCCGACGTGCGCGCTTTCGTTGGCGCCTATTACCGGGCCATGGACTTCATGGCCAGCCATCCGGACGAGGCTCACGCCATCATGGCCCGCCGGGAAAACATGAGTGTCGCCGAACTGCGCCAGACCCTTGGCGGACTGCACTATGTGGCGCGCAGCGAACAGCGCGACCTGCTGGCCCCCGACGGGCCGGTGGCGCGCTCCCTTGGCCAGTTGCAGGGGGCCATGATGTCCCTCGCCCAGTTGCGCCAGAGCCGCACCCTGAAGGATTTTCTGATTGCCCGCGAGCTGATCGCCGAGCGGGGGGCTATGGCATGAGCGGCGGCGGGTCAAGGTGATTTTCGGCGGTTTCCTGTCCCTGCGCTGGCGCCTCATCGGGCCGCTGCTCGCCGTCTGGGCGGTGGGCATGGCCCTGCTCGTCACGGTGCTGTACACCAGCATTCTCGAACGCTTTCGCACCTTGGTGGACCAGCGCGCCAATGCCATCGTTTCGGCGGTCTCTTCGGCCGCCGAAACCGCGCGTGAACCGGCCGATCTGCGCCGTTTCGTGTCGTCGCTCGGCGCTGCCCGGGACATCGTCCGGGTGGTGCTGGTGGCGGGCGAGCCGGCCCGGGTTGTTGCCGCCAGCGATCATGGCTGGCAGGACCAGCCCGTAACGGCGCTGCCCGAGCAGGCCCTGCCGGCACATCTGCTGGCGGCGCTGGCGGCCCGCAAGGGCGAGCGCCGGCTGGACGCCGATTTGCGTCGCCTGGATGTGCTTGAACCCGTCCTGCTGGTGGGCGGCGGCGCGAGCGGACGGCTCGAAGAGGGCGTCCTGCTGCTCAGTCTCGATGCTGCCAGCCTGTGGCAGGCCGCCTGGCAGACGGTGGTGCACCTTTCCCTGTGGCTGGGCGGCATTCTCAGCGCAGTGGCCGGCCTGATCTACGTGCTGGTGTCGCGTTACGTGCTGCATCCGGCCGAGGCCATTCGTGAAGCTCTCGGGCGGCGCCGGGAAGCCGGCGATAGCGCACTGGTGGTGCCGGTCATGCGGCGCGATGAACTCGGTGAGCTGGCCGGGGCGCTCAATGACATGCTCGTTACCCTGCGGACCCGCAATCGCCAGCTGGCCCACTCCCGCGACCAGCATCTGGCGATGCTCGAATCCTTTCCGCATCTGGCCTGGCGGGCCGGCCTCAGCGGTGACTGCGACTGGTTCAACCGGGCCTGGCTCGACTTCACCGGCAAGACCCTCGAAGAGGAGGTGGGCGAGGGCTGGCGGGAGGGCGTCCACCCGGATGACCGGGACAACTGTCTTGCCGTCTGGCGCCGGGCCTTCGAGGCCCGCGAACCCTTTGTGATGGAGTACCGCCTGCGCGCCGCCGACGGCAGCCATCACTGGATTGCCGACCACGGGGCGCCGATTCATGACGGGGACGGGGTGTTCACCGGTTACGTGGGCTCCTGCTACGACCTCCAGCCGGCTCGCGACAACGCCCGCGACATCAAGCGCATGACGCGCCTGTACCACGCCCTGTCGGCCACCAACAAAGCCATTGTGCATAGCCGCGACGCCGCGACGCTGTTGCCCCAGGTGTGTCGCGTGGCGGTCGAGTTCGGCGAGCTGGATCTGGCCTGGATCGGCTTTCCCGAGCAGCACAGCAGCGTGCTCAAGGCGACGGCGGTGCAGGGCCGGGGGTGCTGGGCCGATCTCTCCATCGCGGGGCTGGAATGTCGCCTGACGGCTGTCGGCGTGCCTGCCGAGGCCTTGATCGTCAACGATCCGGCGGCATCGCCCGTGACGCGTGCCTGCGAAGGCTGCATTGCCCACACGCCGGAGGGTTCCTTTGCCGTTTTTCCGATCCGCCTGGGGGAGGGGCCCGACGGGGTGCTGGTGCTGCGCAAGGCCGAAAAGAACTTTTTCGACGAGCACACCGTGGCCCTGCTGGACGAACTGAGCGCCGACATCGGCTTTGCGCTGCGCAATTACCGGCGCGACGAGACCCTGCGCCTGGCCGCCAAGGTCTTCGAGAACAACTCCGAGGGCATCGTCATCGTCGACCCGCAGCGCCGGGTGGTGATGATCAACCGGGCCTTCAGCAGCCTGACCGGTCTTGCCGGGGCGGACGTGATCGGCCGCCAGTTGTTCCTGTTCGATCCGGCCCGTCATCCCGCGGGCTTTGCCAGCACGGTTCGCGATCTTGCCGCCGCCAGCGGCCTGTGGCAGGGCGAGGTGTGGATCCGGCGAGCCGCGGGCGATACCTTTCCTGCCGATTTTTCAGTCAGCGTGGTGCGTGATGGGGAAGGGGGCATAGCTCATTACGTGGGGGTTTTTTCGGATATCAGCCAGCGCAAGGCCGCCGAAGAGCGGATCCACTTTCTGGCCAGTCACGATTTTCTTACCGGCCTGCCGTCCCGCGCCGCCCTGGCGCCGATACTCGAGCGGGCCCTCGAGGCCGCCGCCCGCGAGGGCCATCGGGTGGCCCTGTGCTTTCTCGACCTGGACCGTTTCAAGAACATCAATGACACCCTCGGTCATCACATCGGCGACGAACTCCTGATCGAGGTGGGCCAGCGTCTGCAGTCGGTGCTGCGGGACGGCGAAAGCGTACTGCGCCACGGGGGGGACGAATTCGTGGTGATCATGCCGCAGGCCGGTGATCGGAGCGCCCTCGCCAGCGCCGCCGGGCGTCTGCTGTCGGCCCTGGATGAACCCTTCCTGCTGGCCGGTTGCGAGTACAGTCTGTCCACCAGCATCGGCGTCTCCGTGTTCCCCGAGGACGGTCTGGATGGGGAAATCCTGCTTGATCGGGCCGACATGGCCATGTACCGGGCCAAGGAGGACGGGCGCAACGGCATCGAGTTCTTCGCCGACGGCATGGCCGCGCCGACCAGCGAACGCCTGTCCCTCGAGCACGCGCTGCGCCGGGCGCTGGAGCGCGGCGAGCTGGCCCTGCACTACCAGCCGGTCGTATCGGCCGTCGACGGCCAGCTGATCGCAGCCGAAGCCCTGCTGCGCTGGACCCACCCGGAACTTGGCAACATTCCGCCGGACCGCTTCATTCCGCTCGCCGAAGAGAGCGGCCTGATCCTGCCCATCGGCAACTGGGTTCTCGACACCCTGTGCCGGCAGCTGGCCGCCTGGCAGGCCGAGGGAAGGCACATGGTGCCGGTGGCCGCCAACATTTCGCCGCTGCAGTTCCGCCGCGTCGATTTTGTGGCGTCGGTGGCCGAGGCGCTGCGCCGCCATGACGTCCCGCCCGGCCTGCTGACCCTCGAGCTGACCGAAAGCATGGTCATGCGCGATGTCGAGCGGGCCGCCCGTCAGCTCGACGAACTCAAGGCCCTCGGCCTGTCGGTCGCCATCGACGATTTCGGCACCGGCTACTCCAGCCTGGCCTATCTCAAGCGTTTCGCCCTCGACAAGCTGAAGGTGGACCAGTCCTTCGTGCGCGAGATCAACACCGGTCCGGAAGACCGGGCCATCGTGGCCGCCATCGTCGGGCTGGGCCACAACCTGGGCCTTGAACTGGTGGCCGAGGGCGTTGAAACCGGGGAGATGGTGAACACCCTGCGCGAACTCGGCTGCGATTCGCTGCAGGGCTGGCACTACGGCAAGGCCGAGCCGGCCGCGCAATTCGCCGATCGCCTTGGGCGGGCCTGAGGGCGGCCGGGGTTTTGTGGGTCGGACTTCAGTCCGACAACACGTGCGGAACCGCTGCCTGTCGGACTGAAGAGATCGGACGAGCGTCGTGTAGGG
>JAAXVP010000038.1 GCA_013335435.1 Thiobacillus sp.
TGGGCGCGCGCCTGGAGCACAACGACTACACCGGCTTCGTGTTCCAGCCCAACCTGCGCCTGCTCTGGAATCCCGAGCCGAACACCAGTGCCTGGGTGTCCGTGGCGCGGGCCGTGCGCACCCCGTCCCGCATGGAACGGGGTGGCGCGACCCTGGTGCGGGCAGACAGCTCAGGGGTGAGTTGCGGCACGGCACCGCTGCCCTGTGCCCTGGAACTGTTCAGCCGCGCCCTCGACGATGAAACGGTGGATGCCCTGGACCTGGGCTGGCGCAAGCAGCTGACGCCCGCCGCCAGCCTGGACCTGGCCGCCTTCTATTACCGTTACGAGCAGCTGCGCGGAGCGGCCGTCGCAGACTCCCAGTTCGTCGTCGTGGCGCCCGGACCGGTGGGCTACGTCCTGATCGAGACCGAGGACAACAATGCCAACAGCGCCGACGTATACGGCCTGGAGGCCAGCCTGGACTGGCGCGCCAGCACCGACTGGCGGCTCCAGGCCCAGTACAGCTGGTTGCAGAACCGGGTGCACACCGCCGGCCTGCCCGGCCAGGCCGAAAGCGACTACACCGGCGTATCCCCCAGCCAGATGCTGTCTCTACGCTCCTCCCTGAACCTGACCCCCAGCCTGCGCTGGGACGCCTGGCTGCGCCATACCAGCCGCATCCGTACATCCTATTTCTCCATCCCCGCGTATACCACCCTGGACATGCGCCTGGCCTGGCAGGCCGGCAAGGACATCGAGGTCGCCCTGGTCGGACAGAACCTGCTCGACAGCGCCCATCAGGAGTTCGGCGGCATCTTCCTGCAATCGACGCCGAGCGAAATCGAGCGCGGCTTCTATGCCAGCCTGAACTGGAAGTTCTGAGCCATGTCCGTGCCGGCATACCCACGGCGCTTCTGGCGGTGGCTATGGTCGCTGCCTCTGCTGCTGCCGGCCCTGGCCCCGGCAAACGACATGCTGTCCGAAGACAACATCAAGGCCGGGTTCATCCTGAACTTCGCCTCCTACGCGGACTGGCCCGCCGCGGCCATCGAGGGTGGCGTGCTGCGGGTCTGCGGCTTGGGCGGCTCTCCCCTGGCCGGCAATCTGGCCAAGCTGAACGGCCGCCTGATCCATGGCCGAGAAGTAACGGTGCGCCAGGACGTACGCCCGGAGGAGTGGCGCGACTGCCACGTCCTGTTCATCCCCGCCACGGAGGCCGGCCTGATCGATCAGGTGCTGCGTACGTCGGCGAGAACGCCGGTCTTGACGGTAAGCGACAGTCCCGGATTCGTCCGGGCCGGCGGCATCATCGGCCTCAAGGAACGGGCCGGACGCATCCGTTTCGACATCAACCAGGCTGCGGCCCGCCGGGCCGGCCTGGGCTTGAGCAGCCGGTTGCTGAACCTGGCCGACGAGGTGGTGCAATGACGCCTTCCCGACTGCCTACCCGCCCATCTGCAAATTCAGCCGGGGGGTTCGGATGAACCGGGCCTGGCTGCCAGACAGCAACCCGCAATCCCTGGGCGCCCGCCTGGGGCACATCAACAGGACCACCCTGGCCACCGCCCTGGCCATCGTCTCGCTGGTGTTCATGGTCAGCATGTTTTCCACCGGGCTGTATACGCTGGTCAGCACCAACCAGGCCAAGGCCAAGGTGCTGTCGGACAATGCCGCCGCCCCCCTGTTGTTCCAGGACGCGGCGGCGGCCGGCGAGTTGCTGGAATCGTTGAAGCACACCCCCGATGTCCATGGCGCGGCCATCTATGACCTGCAAGGCCGCCGGTTCGCCAATTACCTCGTGGCCGGCCATGCGACCCCCATGACATTGACCTCCCGGAACGATGACATCGCCTACGGTTTCGAATTCATCTCGTTGACCAAGCCGATCGACCACGATGGCCAGCACCTGGGTGTCCTGTACCTGCTGGTGGACCTGGAATCGCTCTATGTCCAGGCGCTCGGACAGGTACTGGTCACGATCCTGGCCGTGCTGCTGGCCATGTCCGTGGCGCGCAGGCTGTCCAATCGCCTGAGCGGTTCGGCCCTGCGCCCCCTGACCGAACTGACCGACCTGATGGTGCGCGTGTCCGACCAGGCCGACCTCGGCGTCCGCGCCGGCGCCAGCGAGATTACCGAACTGGACACCCTGGCCAAGGGTTTCAACGGCATGATCGAACAGATCCGGGAGCGTGACGAGAAACTGCGTCAGCACCGCGACCACCTGGAAGAACTGGTGGAAAACCGCACCGCCGAACTGCGCGAGGCCAAGGAGGCCGCCGAATCCGCCAACCGCGCCAAGAGCACCTTCCTCGCCAACATGAGCCACGAACTGCGCACCCCCCTGAACGGCATCATCGGCATGACCGGCCTGGCCCTGCGCCGGGCCCAGGATGACAAGCTGGCCGACCAGCTCGGCAAGGTGGATCAGGCCTCCAGGCATCTGCTCCAGGTCATCAACGACATCCTGGACATCTCCAAGATCGAGGCCGATCGGCTCACCCTGGAAGCCACCCGCTTCACGCTCGCCGACACCATCGCCAATATCAGGAACATTTTCAGCCACAAGGCCAAGGAAAAGGGGCTCAACCTGCTGGTAAAAATGCCGGCCGGGCTGCCCACCCGGACCCTGGTCGGCGATCCCCTGCGCCTGGGCCAGATCCTGATCAACCTATATGGCAATGCCATCAAGTTCACCCACCAGGGTTCCATCACCTTGCGCGCCGATATCGTCGAGGAACGCGGCGACAGCCTCCTGATGCGTTTCGAAGTGACGGACACCGGCATCGGCGTCTCCGCGGAGGACCACAAACGATTGTTCACCGCCTTCGAGCAGGCCGACAGCTCGATGACCCGAAAATATGGCGGCTCGGGCCTCGGCTTGGCGATCTGCAAGCGACTGGTACACCTGATGGGTGGCGAAATCGGCCTGCAAAGCAAGCCGGACCAAGGCAGCACGTTCTGGTTCACCGTCTGGCTGGGCAAGGCGGCCTCGGTTCAGGAGCCCCTGCCCGAGCCCCCGGCCGGCGAGACTGCCGAAAGCCGCCTGCAACGCCGCTTCCCGGGCGCGCGCATCCTGCTGGCCGAGGACGATCCGATCAACCAGGCGGTCGCCCGGGAAATCCTGGCACAGGCCGGGCTCGACGTGGACCTGGCGGACGATGGCGACCAAGCGCTGGAGCGGGCCAGGCTGGCACCCTACGACTTGATCCTCATGGATATGCAGATGCCCGGATTGAACGGCATGGAAGCCACGCAGGCGATCCGGGCCGGCTCGACCAACACGGCCACCCCGATCCTGGCCATGACGGCCAACGCCTTCGACGAAGACCGGCGCGCCTGCCTGGACGCCGGCATGAACGAACACATCGCCAAGCCCATCGACCCGGATGCCTTGTACACGGCCCTGCTGACCTGGCTGGAAAGATCCGCTGCGGCGGACGGCCACGTCGCTGCGGACGCCGACTCACCCTCCGCCACACCCTGAGCGTCGGCAGTCCCAGCGTCCTGATCAGCCCTTCCTGCCCGCCTCCAGGCCGGGGGCCAGCTTGTGCTCGACCACGAACACCGCGGCCTCGACGCGCGAGGACAGGTTGAGTTTGGCCAGGATGTGGCGGACGTGCAGCTTGACGGTGTCGTAGCTGATGTCGAGTTGGCGGGCGATGGCCTTGTTGCTCTCGCCCTTGGCCAGGTGCGAGAGGATTTCCCGTTCGCGCTGGGTCAGGCTGTCGAGTATCGACTCGGTGGCGCTCTTGGCATCGAGCAGGCTGACCAGCTTGGCGGTCATGGCCGGGGCGACCACGGTCTCGCCCTTGACCGCGCGCTGGACCGCATCGACCACCTCGTCCGGCTCCATGCTCTTCAACAAATAGCCGTTGGCGCCCGAACGCAGGGCACGGGCGAGGTCGTCCTCGGCCTCGCTGACGGTGAGGATGAGAATGGGCAGGGCGAAGCCCTCGGCCTTGAGTTCCTGCATCAGGTTGATGCCGTCGGTGCCGGGCATGTTGAGGTCGAGGATGAGGACGTCCGGCTTGTGCTGGTGCAACAGGTCCTGCACTTCGGCCGGGTTGCCGGTCATGGCCACCACATGGACCAGGCCATCGCGTTCGAGCAGTTCGGCGAGGCCCTTGCGGAACAGGGTGTGGTCGTCGACCAGGACCAGGCGGGGTTGGCTCATGATGCGGCCTCCTGATTGGGCAGCTTGGCCGGGAAGGTCAGGCGCACGATGGTGCCGCCGGCCGGGCGGCTTTCGATAGACAGTTTGCCGTTCAGCTTGGCGGTGCGCTCGCGCATGATGGTGAGCCCGAAGCTCTTGCCGACGTTGACCACCGTGCCGCTCATCAGGCCGACGCCGTCGTCGGCGACGTTGACCACGTACTGGCCGCCTTCGAGGTCGAGGGTGACGATGACGTGGCGCGCCCGGGCATGCTTGCAGATGTTGTAAAGGGCTTCCTGGATGATGTGGAAGACCTGGATTTCCTCGTCCGGGGTGAGCACGACGTCCTGGGCGATGTTGAGGAAGTCGACGTCGGCGTTGGCCTTCTTGCGGAAGCTTTCGACCATTTCCCGCAAGGCCGGCACCAGGCCGCGCGGATCGATGCGGTCGCGGAACTGGGTGATCAGGTTCCGCAGTTCCGAGTAGGCCATGTCGACCGCTTCCTCGACGTCGCCCAGGTAGCGGTTGGTGCGGTCCTTGTCGTCGTCGGCGATGGCCTCGTTGAGCACGGTCAGGCGCATCTTGGCGTAGGCCAGGGTCTGGGCCAGGGAGTCGTGGATCTGGTTGGCCAGCATGGTGCGCTCGTTCATCAGCGAGATGCGCATGTTCTCGCGCGTCAGGCGGGCGTTTTCCAGGGCCATGCCGAGGTGCTCGCTGATCGAGTTGAACAGGTAGTTGACGTCCTCGGGCAGGGTGTCGTCGCCGTCCATGAACAGGTTGTAGACGCCTTGCACCTTGCCCTTGTGGCGCAGCGGAATGGCGTAGACGGTCTTGCAGCGCTGGGCGAAGTAGAGATGGCGCACCTGCTTGCTGCATACCGTCATCACGTTGTCGACCAGGGAGCCCATGGTAAGCGTGGCGCGACCGCAGATGCCGCACTCCAGGGGCACATAGCGCTCCTTCTCCATCAGGGCGGGCGACAGGCCGACCGAGCCGACCATGCGCAAGTGGCCGCCGTCGGAGGTGAGCACCCGCACCACCCCGGCCCTGGCCTTGGACAGCCGCATCATGATCTCCAGGAAGCGGCTGAGCATCTGGTCGACGTTGGCGTCCGAACTCATGCTGCTGGCGATCTCGGCCAGCACCTCGACCACCGGCAGGCGATTGCCTTCGGTCATCTCGACCACGGTATGGGCGGGATCCGGTATCGACTTGGCGATGGCGGAAACGGGGATTTCTTGCTGATACACGAAGAATCAGGCCTAGGAGACGATCAGGTGATGGTAAGGAGGCTGGCGGCGGATTGCAATGTCGGAGACGACCGCCCCTGCGCCGTCAAGCGGAGAGGCGACGGCCGCGATCAAACCCGGTCCGGCCGTAAGTGTGCGCTTACAGGTTCTGCGCCAGCGTGGCCTTGGCCAGGGGCGGGTTGTTGTCGAAATAGCGCTTGATGCCGCTGACGATGGCGTCGGCCATCTTCTCCTGGTAGTCCTCGTCCAACAGACGTTTCTCCTCGTCCGGATTGGAGATGAAGGCGGTCTCGATCAGGATCGATGGGATATCCGGGGCCTTGAGCACGGCGAAGCCGGCCTGTTCGACATGGCCGCGGTGCAGGTTGTTGATCTCGCCCAGCTGGTCGAGGACGGCACGCCCCAGGGTCAGGCTGTCGCGGATCTGGGCGTCCTGGGACAGGCTGATCAGGGTCTTCTTCAGGTAGGGATCCTTGACGTCGATGTTGATGCCGCCGATCAGGTCGGCCTCGTTCTCGCGCTTGGCCAGCCAGCGCGCGGCGGCCGAAGTGGCCCCCTTCTCGGACAGGGCGAACACCGAGGAGCCGCTCGCGGTCGGCTTCAGGAAGGCATCGGCATGGATCGACACGAACAGGTCGGCCTGGTGGCGCCGGGCCTTGTTGACCCGCTCGTGCAGGGGGATGAAGTAGTCGCCGTCGCGGATCAAGACGGCGCGCATGCCTTCCTGCTTGTCGAGGTGCGCCTTGAGCCGGCGCGCCACGGCCAGGGTGATGTCCTTCTCATGGCTGCCGTTGGCGCCCAGGGCACCGGGATCCTCGCCGCCGTGGCCGGCATCGATGGCCACGGTGACCAGGCGGATGTACTGGCTCTTTTTGCGGTCATCGGCCTTGGCCGCCGGCTTGATGTCGAGCTTGACCTCCTTGAGCGCGGGCGCGGTTGGCTTGGTCTCAGGCTCGACAGGCTTGGCTTCCGGCTCGGCCGGCTTGCTGGCCTGGGCGATGGCGTTCTCGACCTGCTTCTCGATGTTCGGCGGGGGCGCAGCCGGTGCCGCCTTGGCCGCGGCCGGCGCACCCGGATAGAGGTCGAGCACCAGGCGATGGCCGTAACTGCCCATGGGATCGAGGGTGAACACCTGGGCCTTGGCCTCGGACTTGAGTTCCACCACCAGGCGCACGACGCCGGGCTGGTTGAGGCCGACGCGAACGTTCGTGACCACCGGATCGCCCGCTCCCACCTGCTCGGCCAAGCTCCGCAGCACGGGCGTCATTTCGATATCGCGCAGATCGACCACCAGGCGCTGGGGATTGCCGAGGCTGAAGTACTTGTATTGCGCGGCCTGGGAGAGTTCCAGGGTGATGCGGGTGTAATCCGGCGAGGGCCACAGGCGCGCCGCCTTGAGGGTGGTGGCGGCCAGGGACGGCAGGGACAGGATCAGGGTGAAGATCAGCCCGACCAGTACGCCAAGATTTCGTCCATGCATCGCCCACCCTCCTCAGTCCCGCTGCGCAGCCTCGCCAGCCTGCCTTCGCCGGCCATATCCAGCCGGATTTCCAGGTCCGGCGGCGGCAGGATCGCACCACCTTTTTCCGGCCATTCCACCAAACAGATCGATTCCGGGTTGAAGTACTCCCGAAAACCGGCATCCTGCCACTCTTCCGGATCAACGAATCGATACAAATCAAAGTGATATAGATTAAAGCTCGAAAATGGATAAATTTCAACCAAAGTATAGGTCGGACTCTTGACACGGCCGCCGAAGCCGAGCCCGCGCAACAGGCCGCGCGTCAGGGTGGTCTTGCCGGCGCCGAGGTCGCCGACCAGCCAGATCGTCATGCCGGGGCGCACCGCACGGGCCATGGCCGTGCCCAGGGCCAGGGTGGCCGCCTCGTCGGGCAACGGCAGGGGCGGGATGGGTCTATCATCGACAGCATGACGCACGACTGGTCTCCAATCCGACTCAAACAGGACATCCGGCAATGGGGCCGGGAACTGGGCTTCGCCGCCGTCGGCTTCGCCCCGGCCGAACCGCTCGACGGCGCCGCCTACCTGGGCTGGCTGGCCGCCGGCCGGCACGGCGACATGGATTATATGGCGCGCAACCTCGACAAGCGGGCCCGGCCGGCCGAACTGGTCGCCGGCACCCGCTCGGTGATCAGCGTGCGTCTCGACTACGCCCCGGCCGAGTTGCCCGAACCGGAGCCGGAAACCGCCCTGATCTCGCGCTATGCCCTCGGCCGCGACTACCACAAGGTCATGCGCAACCGCCTGCAGAAACTGGCCGAGCGCATCGAGACGGTGACCGGGCCGTTCGGCCACCGCGCCTTCGCCGACAGCGCCCCGGTCATGGAGGTCGAACTGGCCAGCCTGGCCGGTCTCGGCTGGCGCGGCAAGCACACATTGTTATTGTCGCGCGCCGGTTCCTGGTATTTCCTGGGCGAGCTGTACACCGACCTGGCCCTGCCGGCCGACACGCCGGAAGCCAACCATTGCGGCCACTGCACCGCCTGCCTGGCCAGTTGCCCGACCGCCGCCTTCGTCGCGCCCTACGTCCTGGACGCCCGGCGCTGCATCTCCTACCTGACCATCGAGCATCCGGGCAGCATCCCGGAGGAACTGCGCGAGGCGATCGGCACCCGCATCTACGGCTGCGACGACTGCCAGCTCGCCTGCCCGTGGAACCGTTTCGCCCGGCCGGCCGAGGTCGCCGACTTCCTGCCCCGCAACGGCCTCGAGCACAGCCACCTGGCCGACCTGTTCGCCTGGACCGAACAGGAGTTCGACGACCGCCTGGCCGGTTCGCCGATCCGCCGCATCGGCCATGAACGCTGGCTGCGCAATATCGCCGTGGCGCTCGGCAACGCACCCCGTTCGCAGGCCAACCGGCGCGCCCTGCAGGCCCGGCGCGACCATCCCTCGGCCCTGGTGCGCGAACATGTCGCCTGGGCGCTCGGGCAATTCGATACAATCCGGCCAGCGAAAAAAGCAGACCCGACATGAACCCCAACGCAGCCAATCCCATCGGCGTATTCGACTCCGGCGTCGGCGGCCTGACCGTGGTGCGCGCCCTGATGGAGCGCCTGCCGTTCGAGTCCATCCACTACTTCGGCGACACCGCACGGGTGCCCTACGGCGTCAAGTCGGTCGAGACCATCGCCCACTACACCACCCAGATCGCCGAGTTCCTGCTCGAAAAGCAGGTCAAGCTGCTCATCGTCGCCTGCAACACCATGGCGGCGGTGGCCTCCCAGGTGGTGCACGACCTCTCGCCGGTACCGGTGCTCGACGTCATCGAGGCCGGCGCCCTGAACGCCCTGGCGGCGACGAAAACGCGCCGCATCGGCGTCATCGGCACCCCGACCACGGTCAACAGCAACGCCTACGGCCGCGCCATCCACGAGGTCGAGCCGGACGCCCGCGTGGTCTCGCAGGCTTGCCCGTTGTTCGTGCCCCTGGTCGAGGAAGGCTGGCTCGACCACCCGGTCACCCGCCTGACCGCCCAGGAATACCTGAAGCCGATCCTGGCCGAGAAGATCGACACCCTGGTCCTGGGCTGCACCCACTATCCCCTTTTGAAGCCGCTCCTGGCCGAGGTCGCCGGCCCCGGCGTGACCCTGGTCGACTCCGCCGAGGCGATGGCCGAGCGTGCCGCCGCCCTGCTCACCGACCTCGACCTGCACACCCCGTCGCGGGCGCCGGCCGACTACCACTTCTACGTCACCGACGTGCCCCTGCGCTTCCAGACCATCGGCGAGCGCTTCCTCGGCCGCTCGCTCAACAACGTCCACGTCGTGAAGTGGTGAGCCCTCAAGTTCCGCCCGGTTACTGTCGATAATCGCGGCATTGAGGAGCGTGTCCGTATCCGGAGGGGGAATACCATGCAGTCCAGCATCCTGAGGCGAGTCCTGTTCGCCTATCTAGGCTTCGGCGCCGTCGTCGCCGGCGTATTCCCCGTGTATGCGAATTTCTTCGTCGACTGGAAGCCGGGCATGCTGGCCTGGTTCGTATTCGGCTGCTTCATCGCCGGCCTCGCCATCGGCTTCGCCAACTACTGGATGATGAACGTCATCCTGGTCTCCAAACTCCGGCGCATCTCCCAGGTCGCCAGTGCCATCGCCAGCAAGGATCTCACCCATACCTGCGGCATCCGCAGCGCCGACACCATCGGCGAGATCATCGCCAGCTTCAACGACATGGCCGCCACCCTGCGCGACCTGATCGCGCGCACCTCCGACCTGAGCAGCCGGGTACGCAACGGCAGCGGCATGCTGCGCGGCCAGGCCGACGAGATGCACGGCCGGGTCGACCGCCTGGCCGAGCGCAGCCGTGACATCTCGGCCAGCATCCAGCAGTTGGAAAGCGCCATCGCCGACATCTCCGGACTCGGCGAACAGACCACCAGGCGTACCTCCGAGGCCGGCAGCACCGCCACTGCGGGCGTCGGCATGGCCCGGATCAGCATCCAGGGCATGGAAAACATCCACGCCCGCATCAGCAGCGCCACCGAACGGGTGCAGAAGCTGGAGCAAAGCTCCCAGGAGGTCGGCAGCATCGTCGCCGTGATCAAGGAGATCGCCGACCAGACCAACCTGCTCGCCCTCAACGCCGCCATCGAGGCCGCCCGCGCCGGCGAACAGGGTCGGGGATTCGCCGTGGTCGCCGACGAGGTGCGCAAGCTGGCCGAGAAGACCTCGGAGGCCACCAACCAGATCGGCGTCACCATCGACACCATCCAGCAGGAAACCCGCCAGGCCCTGGACGCCATCGGCGCCAGCATGAACGAGGCCCAGGAAGGGGTCGGCCATGCCCGCCAGGCCGGCGCCTCGCTGGAGCAGATCATCGACGCCGTGCGCCAGGTGGATGCCATGGTCAAGGAGATCGCCCAGGCCACCTCGCTGCAGAAGTCGGCGGCGCAAAGCATCTCCAGCCATGTCCGGGCCATCGAGGAGCTCAATTTCCAGACCCTGGGCGACTCCGAAGCCGGCATGAAACAGGCGGCCAACCTGGTCGACGACGCCAACCGGCTGGACGACTCGGTGAAATCGTTCCGCCTCTAGCGCGGCGGGATTTCAGACTCTGGTATCAATTGACCCTGTCGAAAGGTTGATCAATATCAAGCGAGCCGGCCTGCGTTTGAATATAATCACACCATAATATATTCGTGTCCTGAAGTTTGATTTCCCCAACAATTGAAAGGTTAAAGCAATGAAAATCCTGACCGCTGTTTTCGCCGCCGCCGCCCTGATCGCCTCCTCCTCCGTCCTGGCTTCCGAGGATCTGGCCAAGAAGAACGGCTGCGCCGTCTGCCACGACATGAGCGCCAAGAAGGTCGGCCCGACCTGGAAGGACGTCGCCGCCAAGACCAAGGGCGATGCCGCCATCATCAAGGAAACCATCGCCAAGGGCAGCAAGGGCAAGTACGGCAAGATCCCGATGCCGCCGCAACCCAAGGCCGCTGCCGACGCCGACGCCATCGCCAAGTGGATCGCCAGCATCAAGTAAGCGCTGCCACTCCCGAAAAACGCGGCTCCGGCCGCGTTTTTCATTGGTCCGGCCGGAATTGCCGCCGAACATAAAGAAACCCTTATCGGCCGATAAAAAACCCTAGCGACGACTGGGCCGCCGGCCGGGTAAACTTCCGTCTTTCAGTCACTTGGATTCAGGAGATCAGCCATGGCCACTCGGGACACCCTGGAGCCCCGCGTTACCGGCGCCGCCAGCGCCGCCGACCTGTTTGCCCTCGCTCGCGAGGCCTTCGATGCCCCCGCCGACATCGCCTACGCCAAGGAAATCCTGTCCCGGCCCGAGTTCACCGGTGCCGGCGATGCCAAGTCGGTGATCGACGACGTGGCCGGTGGCGCCATGTTCACCAACGACTTCATCTGCTGCGCCTTCGGCTACAAGGCCCTCGGCCTCGACGGCGACGCCGAGAACGCACTCGGCCAGGGCGCCGACTTCGCCATGAGCGGCGAGGAGAAGGTCGCCGTCGGCTTCGCCCAGATGCTGGTCTCCGGCGATGCCGCCGCGGCCGCCAAGACCCTGTCCGGCGCGCTCAAGGAAATCTCCACCACCGAAGAGCTGTACGGTCTCGCCAAGGTCGTCGCCTGCGACATCAAGGATGCCGCCCTGGCCGGCCAGATTTACGACAAGATCAAGACCAAGTGCGGCCGCGCCGCCGACTTCGGCCGCCTGGCCAAGACCATCGCCAGCGACCTGGGCGACAAGGCCCAGGCCACCGCCATCATCAACGAAGGCGCCGCCAAGTACGCCTCCGCCGGCGACATGATCACCCTGTCCGGCGCCATGGCCGAGATCGACCCGGCCGCCGCCGGCGCCCTGTACGACAAGGCCCTGGCATCCGCCAAGGACTTCAACGCCCTGATGCAGGTGCTGGCTGCCGCCGAAGGCAACCCCACCTTCGCCAAGGCGGTCCTGACCAAGGCCGGCGAAACCGCCTCCGCCGCCGCCGACCTGATCAAGCTGGCCGACGTCTACGCCGGCCTGGGCGACGCCGCCGGCGTCGCCGACATGGTGAGCAAGGCCGAAGAGGCCGTCGCCAACCTGGACGAGATGCGCAAGGTGGTCGAGGCCGCCAACAAGCACCTGGCCGCCGACACCGCCCGGGTCGCCCGCCTGGCCGAGAAGCTGGCCAAGCGCGAGGCCAACCAGGCCAAGTACATCGAGATCCAGAACGAAGAGGCCAAGGCCAAGACCGCCAAGCAGTTCATCGCCCTGTCCGACCGCGTCATCGCCGAGATCGACGACGCCTCCTACGCCGGCAAGCTGCTCTCCGCCGCCGAGGAGGTCATGCGCGCCGACGGCTTCCACTTCAGCCGCTTCAAGCCCCTGATCCTGGGCGTCGACCGCCTGGGCGACAAGGAGTGGCTGGGCAAGCTGCTCGACGAGTCGGTCGCCTCCGCCGCCGATTTCGTCTGGTTCCGCGAGATCGTCCTGACCGCCGCCCGCGAACTCAAGGACGCCGAGTTCGGCAAGGGCCGCGCCAAGGCCTACATCGACGCCCGCGTGGCCCAGTCCGGCGACAACCCCTACGACTGGACCAAGCTGGCCCAGATCGCCCAGGAGGCCCTGAAGGATGCCGCCATGGCCTCCAACCTGCTGGCCGAGGCCGCCAAGCGCGCCAAGGACCACTTCGCCCTGGCCCAGATCGGCAAGCTGTTCGCCAACCTGGGCGACGAATCCACCGCCAAGGCCATGTACGCCAAGGCCGTGGACGCCTGCGCCAGCGGCGAGGCCTGCGTGCAGCTGGCCAGCCGTCTGTCCAACCTGGAAATCGCCAAGTCCGAGATCGCCGTGCTGATGGACGGCTGCGGCGCCAAGCTCGCCGCCGCCGGCGACAAGCTGCGCTGGGCCGAAGGCGTTTCCGACCTGCTCCTGGACCAGGACTGGACCGTCAAGGCGTACGCCGGCATCGCCGCCAGCTTCACCGACGAAGTCGGCAAGAAGCGCCTGGCCCGCAGCCAGCAGATGCGCGCCGGCTACCGCTTCTTCGGCCCCGGCGTGCAGGCCCACTGAGACCTTTCTCAGCCCCAAAAACGGCCGGGTAACCGGCCGTTTTTGCTTTAAACTCCGGACTGATAAACCTGGCCGATAACAGGACCCTGGAGACATGGCGGAAGACAGCGATCTCGAACGCACCGAACCTGCGTCGGGACGAAAAATCCAGAAGGCCCGCGACGAGGGCAACGTCCCGCGCTCACGCGAGCTTTCCACTTTCGCCGTGCTGATGGCCAGCGGCGCCGCCTTGGCGTTGATCGGCAGCCACATGATCGGAACCCTGCGCCGGATGATGTCCAACAGTCTCGATTTCGGCCGCGCCGACATCGCCAGCACCGGCATGATGACCGCCGACCTCGGCGAGGCGGCCTGGGACGCCTTGTTCTCGGTCGCTCCGTTCGCCGTCGTGGTGATGCTGGCCGCGCTCGTTTCCAACGTCGTGATATCGGGCTGGAACTTCTCCCTGAAGCCGCTCCAGGCCGACCTCGGCAAGATGAACCCGATCAAGGGCCTGGGCCGCATGTTCAACTGGAAGGCCCTGGTCGAACTGGCCAAGGCCGCGCTCAAGGGCGGCATCATCGCCGGCGCCTCGGTCTGGATGATCTGGCTGCAATGGGACGAGATCCTCACCCTGTCGGCCGAACCGATGGAATCGGCCATGCCGCACTTCGGCTGGATCACCCTGTACACCTTCCTGGCCGCCGCCGCCGCCTTCGCCCTGATCGCCGCCATCGACGTGCCGTTCCAGCTCTGGACCTACCACCGCGATTTGCGCATGACCAAGGAAGAGGTGCGCCAGGAACACAAGGAGACCGAGGGCGACCCGCAGATCAAGGCGCGCATCCGCGCCCTGCAGCGCGAGCACGCCCGCCGGCGCATGATGCAGGCGGTGCCCAAGGCCGACGTGGTGGTGACCAACCCGACCCACTTCGCGGTCGCCCTGAAATACGACGAGAAAGGCATGGCCGCGCCCCAGGTGATCGCCAAGGGCTCGCAGCTGATCGCCGAACGGATCAAGGAGATCGCCCGCGAGCACCGCGTCCCGGTGGTCGAGGCGCCGCCCCTGGCGCGCGCCCTGCACCGCCACTGCGAGGTCGGCGAGACCATCCCGGGCGCGCTGTTCACCGCCGTGGCCCAGGTGCTCGCCTACGTCTACCAGCTCAACAACCAGATGAACCCCAGCCTGCCCGAGGAATGGCAGGTGCCGGCCGACCTGGACCCGGCTAATAGGCTGGAGGCCTGATGGCGGAAGCGACCCTGCCCGGCATGCACTGGCAAAAGCTGGCGGCCCCGATCCTGGTCATCGCCATCCTGGCGATGATGATCCTGCCGTTGCCGCCGTTCGCGCTCGACATGCTGTTCACGTTCAACATCGCCCTGTCGATGATCGTCCTGCTGATCAGCCTGTACACCCTGAAGCCGCTGGAGTTCTCGGTCTTTCCGACCGTGCTCCTGATGACCACCCTGCTCAGGCTGTCGCTCAACGTCGCCTCCACCCGCATCGTCCTGCTCGAAGGCCATACCGGCCCGGACGCCGCCGGCAAGGTGATCGAGGCCTTCGGCCATTTCCTGGTCGGCGGCAACTACGCGGTCGGCCTGATCGTGTTCATCATCCTGGTGCTGATCAACTTCATGGTCATCACCAAGGGCGCCGGGCGGATCGCCGAAGTGTCCGCCCGCTTCACCCTGGACGCCATGCCGGGCAAGCAGATGGCCATCGACGCCGACCTCAACGCCGGCCTGATCGGCGAGGACGAGGCGCGCCGCCGGCGCACCGAGATCGCCGAGGAAGCCGACTTCTACGGCTCCATGGACGGTGCCTCGAAGTTCGTCCGCGGCGACGCCGTCGCCGGCATCATGATCATGCTGATCAACGTCGTCGGCGGCCTCATCGTCGGCGTGGTCCAGCACGACATGTCGTTCGCCGACGCCGCCTCGCGCTACACCCTGCTGACCATCGGCGACGGCCTGGTCGCCCAGGTACCGGCCCTGGTCATCTCCACCGCCGCCGGCATGGTGGTGTCGCGCGTCTCCAGCTCGTCCGACCTCAACGAACAGCTGATCGGCCAGATCTTCGGCAAGCCGCAGGCAATCTTCCTGTCGGCCGGCATCATCACCCTGATGGGCATCCTGCCCGGCATGCCGCACGTCGCCTTCCTGCTCATGGGCGGCATCCTGGGCGGTGTCGGCTACTGGCTGGTGCAGCAGGAACGCCAGGCCGTGCAGAAGGCGGCCGAGGAAGTCCCGCCGCCGCCGCCGGCGGAGCCCGAGGAGGTGGGCTGGCACGACGTCGCCCCGGTCGACCGCCTGGGCCTGGAAGTCGGCTACCGCCTGGTACCCCTGCTCGACAAGGGCCAGGACGGCGAGCTGCTGCGGCGCATCCGCGGCATCCGCAAGAAGATCGCCCAGGACATCGGTTTCCTGGTCCCGCCGGTGCACATCCGCGACAACCTGCAACTGCGCCCGTCGGCCTACCGGATGACCCTCAAGGGCGTCACCGTGGCCGAAAACGAGGTCCAGGTCGGCAAGTACCTGGCCATCAATCCCGGCCGGGTATTCGGCACCATCCAGGGCCAGGCCACCACCGACCCGGCCTACGGCCTGCCGGCGGTATGGATCGAGGGCAACCTGCGCGAGCAGGCCCAGACCTACGGCTACACCGTGGTCGACGCCGGCACCGTGATCGCCACCCATCTGTCCAAGCTGATCAACGAGCACGCCCCGGAGCTTCTGGGCCGCGAGGAGACCCAGCAACTGCTCGACCACATGGCCAAGGACAACCCCAAGCTGGTCGAGGATCTGGTGCCCAAGCAACTGTCGCTCGCCACCCTCCAGAAGGTGTTGCAGAACCTGCTCGACGAGAAGGTCCACATCCGCGACATGCGCACCATCCTGGAGACTTTGGCCGAACACGCCGGCAAGATCCAGGACGCCGACGAACTCACCGCCACGGTAAGGGTGGCGCTGTCTCGTGCTATCATTCACGAAATCTTCGGAGGAGCACAAGAATTGCAGGTAATGGCGCTGGAGCCCGGCCTGGAGAACATCCTCGTGCAAGCCCTCTCCTCCCGTGGGGAAGGCGGTGTCGGCCTCGAACCCGGCCTGGCCGAACGGCTGGTACGCGATACCGTTCGCGCCACCGAAACCCAGATGCAAACCGGCCAACCTGCCGTGCTCCTGGTCTCCCCCTCGATCCGCGCCGTCCTGTCGCGCTTCCTGCGCCGTTCCGCCGCCATGCTGCGGGTCATCTCCCACGCCGAAGTCCCTGATGGCAAGACCATCAAGGTCGTCCAGATGATCGGGCAGGGCTGATGGTGAAGAAATTCCACGCCGCCACCACCCGCGACGCCCTGCGCATGGTGCGTGACGCCCTCGGCGCCAACGCCATCATCCTGTCCAACCGCAAGGTCGAGGGCGGCGTCGAGATCATCGCCGTGGCCGACCTCGACATGGCCGCGTTGACCGAGCAGGCCGAACCGGCGTTTCC
>JAAXVP010000316.1 GCA_013335435.1 Thiobacillus sp.
CGCGCCGGAATACCCTGGCCAGGCCGAGAACGCCTTCCAGGATGGCCTGGTCGTCCGGATTGTCGAGCAGATCGCGCACGAAGCTCCGGTCGATCTTGATCTGGGCGACCGCCAGGCGTTTCAGGTAGGTCAGGGACGAGTAGCCGGTGCCGAAGTCGTCGAGGGCGAACCTCACCCCGATCGCCCGGCAGGCGTCCAGCACCTGGGCCGCCAGTGCCAGGTCTTCCAGGGCGCTGGTTTCCAGCACTTCGAGTTCCAGGCGGGTCGGGTCGAGATCGGGATGGGCCGCCAGAAGGCCGCGCAGACGCTCGACGAAATCGGCTTGCAGCAGGTGGTGGGCGGCGATGTTGACGCTCACCGGGATGTCGAGACCGTCCGCGCGCCAGCTTGCTATCTGGGAAAGGGCGCTGTCGATGACCCATTCGCCCAGCGCGACGGCGAGCGCATGGTTCTCGATCACCGGCAGGAACAGGGCGGGCGGGAGCAGGCCGCGGTCCGGATGGCGCCAACGGATGAGCGCCTCGGCACCGACCAGGGCGCCCGTGCGCATGTTCACCTTGGGCTGGAAATAGAGGACGAATTCCTGCCTTTGCAGGGCCAGTCGGATGCGCTCGATGCTCTCGTGGTGGCTGCGTACGCTGCGGTCTTCCTCGGCGTCGAAGATGTGGTAGCGGTTCTTGCCGGCCAGCTTGGACTGGTACATGGCCTGGTCGGCCTGGCGCAGCAACTGGTCGGCGTCGACCTCTTCCGCCTGCGGGTAGAAGGTCACCCCCAGGCTGGCCGAGATCTGCAAGCGCAGTTCGTCGACCTGGGCCGGCCGGGCCGCCGCGGCGAGCAGGCGGCCGAGCAAGGGCACGCTGGCCTCGATGTCCTGGAGGTCGATCAGGACGGCGACGAACTCGTCGCCGCCCAGGCGGGCCAGGGTGTCGCCCTCGCGCAGGGACTGCTTCATGGCGGTGGCCACGGCGAGCAGGAGTTGGTCGCCGGCGGCGTGGCCGTGCCTATCGTTGATGGCCTTGAAGCCGTCCAGGTCGATGTAGGCCACGGCCAGCTTCTGGCCGCGCCGGGCGGCCTGGGCCATGGCCAGGTGCAGGCGGTCGGACAGCAGGATGCGGTTGGGCAGGCCGGTCAGGGCGTCGTAATGGGCGATGTGTTCGAGTTGTTGTTCATGTTCCTTGAGCCGGGTGATGTCGGCGTGGATGCCGACCATCCGGGCCGCCCGGCCGTCCGGGCTCCAGGCCACGATCTTGCCGATGGAGCGGATCCACTTCCACTCGCCCGCGGCGGTCCGGCGCCGGTATTCAATGGCATTGGGGCCCCCCATCCGGATGCAGGCGTCGAAGGCCGCCATGACCGCGTCGCGGTCGTCCGGGTGGACGTGGGCGAGCCAGTTTTCCAGGCTGGACTCGAAGTGTTCGGGGTCGTGGCCGATCATGCGCGGATATTCCGGGCTGATCGTCACCCGGCCGGACGGCAGTTCGACGTCGAACCAGGCCTGGTTCGAGGCCGCCAGGGCCAGGCGCAGGCGTTCCTCGCTCACGCGCAGGGCCGCCTCCGCCCGGCTGAGGTCGGACAGGTCGATGTCGATGCAGTACATCTCCGGTTCGCCCTCGGCGTTGTGCAGCATGACATGGCTGGAATAGACCTCGACCGGGCGGCCGTCGGCATGGCGCAAGGTCAGCTTGCCGGCCGGGATGGCCGGACCGCCGGCGGCCCAGGCCGTGGTCAGCCGGATTACCTCGGCGCGCATCGGCTCCGGGATGATCAGGTCTTCCAGTTGCCGGCCCAATGCCTGCGCCTCGGTATAGCCGTACAGCTTTTCGCTGGCCGGGTTCCAGAAGATGACCCGGCGGTCGCGGTCGTAGCCCTGCACCGAGATGGCCGGCACCTGCTCGAATATGGTCCGGAAGCGCGCCTCGCTCTCGCGCAGGGCGCGCTGCCGCTCCAATTCGTCGGTGATGTCCAGGCTGAGCCCGACCAGCGCGTCCGGTCGGCCCTGTTCGTCGCGTTTGACCGCCTTGATGACGCGCAGGTCGTGGATGCGGCCGTCGACGAAGGGCAGGCGCTGGTGGGTTTCGCTGATGCCGGTGCCGGCCAGGGCCTTGGCGTCGGAGTCGAGGCATTGCCGACGGAAGGCCTCGGGGATCAGTTCGCCGTAATGCGGCACGGCCAGGAAGGCCGCCTCGGATATGCCCATCGCCTGGCAGAAGGGCTGGTTGACGAAGGCCAGCTTGCCTTTTGCGTCCTGTAGCCAGATGCCGATCGGGGCGTAGTCGAGGATCAGCTGGAGGGTCTCGCGCTGCCGGCGCAAGGCCTGTTCGGCGGCCAGCTTGTCGGTGATGTCGCGGGCGATGCCGAACAGTCCGATGATCGTGCCGTCGGCGTCCCGGATCGGGTATTTGCGATTGTCCACCCAGCCGATGCGGCCGTCGTTGGCCCGGTATTCCTGGATTTCCCTGGCCACCGGCAGGCCGGCGAAGACCTGCTTTTCGAGCCGGTAATAATGGTCGGCATACGCTTCCGGGAAGACGTCGTAATCGGTCTGGCCGATCAGGTCGCGCCAGTGCTCGGCCGGGCGGGTGATCGCCACCAGGGTCTGGCTGGCGCCTGTGAAGACGTGGTTGCGGTCCTTGAAATAGATGAAGTCGTCGGTGTTCTCCATCATGGCCGTGAAGTCGGCCGTCATGGCACCGGTCTCCTGGCGCAGGCTCTTGGCATCCTGCAGCACCAGTTCGATCAGGCCGCCGGCCAGCGCGGTACTCTCGCCCCTGAGACAGCGGATGCGGCCGTCGGCCTGGCGCATCCGGATGTTGAAGCCGCCGGGATGAATGCAGGTGGCCGCGAACCGGGCCTCGGCCACGTCCAGGTCGTCGGGATGGAGCCGGGAAAGCAAGGCGATCCGGCCGTCGAGGAAGTCACCCGGCGGGTAGCCGAGCAGGGCCTGGATGCCGGGGTCGGCGGACAATACTTCAGGGCGGGCGCCCGCCCTGATGCGTAAGCGGGCTTCCGGCAGCCGGGCCCTCGCCTTGTCCCCCGATATCATGATTTCCCTGAGTATTGAGTAGTAAGTACTCAATATAGGACACCGCCGGATCGCTGCGTTGCCGGGAGGGTTATTCCCCCGCCAGGGCCGCCAGTTGCTCGGCCTGCTGCTCGGCGGTGAGCGCCGAGACGATGTCGTCGAGGTCGCCGTCCATGATGGCGTCGATCTTGTACAGGGTCAGGTTGATGCGGTGGTCGGTGACCCGGCCCTGGGGGAAGTTGTAGGTGCGGATGCGGTCGGAGCGGTCGCCGGTGCCGATCAGGGACTTGCGCTGGCTCGCTTCCTTGGCGTGGGCCTCGCGTTCCTGCTTGTCCTTCAGGCGCGCGGCCAGGACCTGCAGGGCCTGGGCCTTGTTCTGGTGCTGCGAGCGGCCGTCCTGGCACTCCACCACCAGGCCGGTCGGCAGGTGGGTGACGCGCACCGCGGAATCCGTCTTGTTGATGTGCTGGCCGCCGGCGCCGGAGGCCCGGAAGGTGTCGATGCGCAGGTCGGCCGGGTTGACGGCGATCTCCTCCAGTTCGTCCGCCTCCGGCATCACCGCCACGGTGCAGGCCGAGGTGTGGATGCGGCCCTGGGATTCCGTCTCCGGCACGCGCTGGACGCGGTGGCCGCCGGATTCGAACTTGAGCTTGGAGTAGGCGCCCTGGCCGACGATGCGGCAGATCACCTCCTTGTAGCCACCCACCTCGCCCTCGCTGGCCGACATGACCTCCAGCTTCCAGCGCCGGCGCTCGGCGTAGCGGGCGTACATGCGGAACAGGTCGCCGGCGAACAGGGCCGACTCGTTGCCGCCGGTGCCGGCGCGGATCTCCAGGAAGATGTTGCGCTCGTCGTTGGGGTCGCGCGGCAGCAGGAGGATCTGCAACTGGT
>JAAXVP010000039.1 GCA_013335435.1 Thiobacillus sp.
GGCGATACCCTGGCGCCGCCTGCCTTCGGCCTCATGTTCCCCTGCCTGGGGCGGGGCCCCTGGTTCTACGGCGGAGAGGACCGGGACATCCAGGCCCTGACCCGTCGCTTCCCCGACATGCCCCTCATCGGCTTCTACGGCAATGGCGAGATCGCCCACCTGGATGGCGCCAACCGCCTGCTGCAGTACAGCGTGGTGCTGGCCCTGGGTTACACGGATGTTTAATCCTTCCCGCAATCAGGTCCGAGACTTCTTCTTCCAGGCCTGGGAGAAGTTCAAGGCGAGCCAGCCCCTCAGCGGGCTGGAAACCCTGGCGGTGGACCACATCGCCCGCCACCCGGAATATCATTCGGTCCTCGACCAGCCGGAACGCTACCGTGACCGGGAATGGCCGCCGGAGCTGGGGGAGACCAACCCCTTCCTGCACCTGTCCATGCACGTATCCATTGCCGAGCAGTTGTCCATCGACCAGCCACCGGGCATCAGGTCGCGCTATGACAGGCTGGTGGCCCGCCTGGGGGACGAGCATGCCGCCCAGCACGCCGTCATGGACTGCCTGGGGGAAATGATCTGGCGCGCCCAGCGCGACCGCCTGCCACCCGATGGTGCGGCCTATATCGACTGTTTGGAGAAGAAATGTCTTGGTTGAAAATCCCCCGCATCGGTGACCTCATGGCCAAGGACCGCTTTGGCGAATTCCTGGCCTGCAACCTGTGGGTCTACCAGTTCCTGCCCTTCCTGAAGTGGCAGCACCTGGTCAACCGGAACAGCCTGAAGCAGGACGGCATCGCCGGCTTCACCGGCGCCCTCATCGTATTGCCCCAGGCGGTGGCCTTCGCCACCATCGCCGGCCTGCCGCCGGAATACGGTATCTATGCCGCCATGGTGCCCACCATCATCGCCGCTCTGTTCGGCTCCTCCTGGCACCTGGTCTCCGGCCCCACCACGGCCATTTCCATCGTGGTCTTCGCCTCCGTCTCGCCCTACGCGGAGCCGGGCACGCCCCAGTTCATCGAGATGGTGCTCACCCTCACCTTCCTCACGGGCCTGTTCCAGCTGATCATGGGCCTGGCCAAGATGGGGGCCCTGATCAACTTCATCTCCCACACCGTGGTGATCGGCTTCACCGCCGGCGCCGCCATCCTCATCGCCGCCAGCCAGGTGAAGAACTTCTTCGGCATCCCGATCCCGCGTGGCACCCCCTTCTTCCAGATCATCGAACAGTTCTTCGTCCAGATCGTCCACATCAATCCCTATGTCACCGTGGTCGGCGCGATCACCCTGGCGGCCGGGCTGCTGGCCCGGAGGCTGATCCCGAAGTTCCCCTACATGATCGCCGCGATGATCGTCGGCAGCGTGCTGGCGGCGGCACTTAACGCCTACTTCGGCGGCGAGGCGGCGACCGGCATCAAGACCGTCGGCGCCCTGCCGGCAGGCCTGCCGCCCCTGTCGCTGCCCGACTTCTCGGCCGGCGCCCTGCGCGAAACCGCCATGCCGGCCCTGATCATCACCATGCTGGCCCTGACCGAGGCGGTGTCGATCTCGCGCGCCATCGCCACCCGCTCCGAGCAACGCATCGAGGGCAACCAGGAATTCGTCGGCCAGGGCCTGTCGAACATCATCGGCAGCTTTTTCTCCGCCTACGCCTCGTCCGGCTCGTTCAACCGCAGCGGGGTCAACTACGAGGCCGGCGCCCGTACCCCGATGGCGACCGTGTTCGCCTCCTTCTTCCTGATCGTCATCCTGCTCCTGGTCGCCCCGCTCGCCGCCTATCTGCCCACCGCGGCCATGGCCGGCATCCTGTTCCTGGTCGCCTGGGGCCTGATCGACTTCCACCACATCAAGGCCATGTGGGCCACCAGCAAGCCGGAGACCGCCATCCTCTGGGTCACCCTGATCGGCACCCTGATCAACCTGGAGAAGGGCATCTTCATGGGCGTCCTCCTGTCCCTGATCATGTACCTGTACCGAAGCTCGCGGCCGGAGGTGGAGCCGGTGGTGCCGGTGGGCGAACCGGGCAACCAGCATTTCGAGAACGCCAAGGGCCGGCCGGAATGCCCGCAGGTGCGCTTCGTGCGGGTCCACGGCAGCCTCTATTTCGGTGCCGTCGATCACATCCAGCGCGCCCTGCAGCAGATCGACGAGGACAACCCGCAGCAGAAGACCGTGGTGGTGGCCGCCCCGGCGATCAGCTTCGTCGACGTGGCCGGGGCCGAGATGCTGGCCCAGGAGGCGCGCCGGCGCCGGCGCCTGGGTGGCGGCCTGTACTTCTGGCGCCTGAAGGACTCGGTGCGCCAGTTCCTGCGCCAGGGCGAATACCTGAAGGACATCGGCGAAGGCGGCTTCTTCCCGGTCAGGTCCAACGTCGCCGGCGCCATCTACTGGACCCTGGATCCGGACGTCTGCCGCACCTGCAAGACCCGCATCTTCCAGGAGTGCCACGGCGACGCCCTGCCGGACGGCAATCGCCGCCTGCGCCTGATGTTCGCCACCGACGGCAGCGAGTACAGCGAAGCGCCGCGCGGCATCGCCCTCGAATTGGCCAAGCGCATGGGCGTCACCCTGGATGTGATGACCATGCTCAAGCCGGACGCCGACGAGGCCACCGCCAAGGAACGCATCGGCAGCGTGCGCCAGGCCGCCCAGGCGCTGGGCGTCAAGTGCGAGTGCGACATCCGCAAGGGCACCGACCCGACCCGCGAGGTACCGGCCGCCGCCCAGGCCGCCGACAGCCACCTCCTGGTGATCGGCCGGCGCCCGCCCAAGGACAAGTCGGCGGACCGCATGGTGGGCGCGCATGCCGCCAAGATCATCGACGAGACCCCCTGCAACGTCCTGATCGCGCCCAAGGGCTCGGCGATGTGGCACCAGCGCATCCTGGTCGGCTTCGACGGCAACCCGACCTCGGTCGCGGCGACCGAGATCGCCACCACCCTGGCCAAGGCCACCGGGGTCCCGGTCACCCTGGCGACCGTGGTCAAGGAAGGCTCGCCCTCGGCCAAGGTGCTCACCGAACTGGTCGAGGAGGCGGCCGAGTCCATGCGCCTGGAGGGCGTGGCAGCGGAGGCGCGGGTGCTCACCGGCGCCCCGGCCGACGCCCTGATCGCCCTGGCCAACGAGACCGGTGCCGACCTGATCGTACTCGGCAAGCGCCACGGCGGCCTCTACCGCCTGCTGCCGAACAGCCCCACCGACCGCCTGATCGGCGCCTCGCAATGGCCGGTCCTGATCGCCAAGGTCGGCCGGACCGACCGCCTCGGCCTCGTCAAGGAGCGTGCCTGAGCGCGGCCGCTTACCATGAAACAGCGCTGCAGGCGCACCCAGCCGTCTTCCCCCGCCTGCGGGGGAAGAGTAGAGATGGGGGGAAAACCGTTCGTGGCGCAAGTGACCGTTTCCATGGGCCGGGGCGGCGTGCGCGCCATGAACGGTTTCGGGCGGAAGGGCACCCGGCGCGGTGCCCTTTTCCCTTGATTCAGGTCAAAATCGGGCCATGCGCCTGCTCATCATCGAAGACAACCGCGACATCGCGGCCAACCTGACCGACTACCTGTCGCCGCGCGGCCACGTGGTCGACGTGGCCGGCGACGGCATCGGCGGCCTGCATTTGGCGGTGACGAACGACTACGACGCCATCGTCCTCGACCTCATGCTGCCCGGCCTGGACGGCCTCACCCTGTGCCGCAAGCTGCGCGGCATCGCCGGCAAGCACACCCCGGTGCTGATGCTGACCGCGCGCGACTCCCTGGACGACAAGGTCCTCGGCCTCGAAGCGGGCGCCGACGACTATGTGGTCAAGCCCTACGCCCTGCGCGAGGTCGAGGCGCGCCTGCGGACCATCGCCCGGCGCGCCCAGGCGCACGGCCAGAGCCAGGTCCTGCGCGTCGACGACCTCTGCTTCGACGTCGGCACCTACCGGGTCACGCGCGGCGAACGCCGCATCGACCTGCCGCCCATCCCCCTCAAGCTCCTGGAACTGCTCATGCGCGCCTCGCCCAGGGTGGTGCCCAAGCAGGAGATGGAGGCGGCGGTCTGGGGCAACCATCCGCCCGACAGCGACGCCCTGAAGGCGCACCTGTACGTGCTCCGCAGCGCCATCGACAAGGCCACGGAAACGCCCCTGCTGCGCACCGTGCGCGGCATCGGCTACCAGCTCGCCGGCCATGCGACGCCGTAGCCTGCGCCTGCGGGTCGCCGTCGACTTCGCCTGGTTCGGCGCCCTGGTCAGCCTGGTCCTCTCGGCCGGCATCTACCTGTCCGTGCATGACCTCGGCCAGCGCCTGATGGTCGAGACCCTGCAGGCGGAGACCCAGGACTATCTGGCCCGCCTGGAGCACAACCCGCAAGCCATGCTGCCCGCCACCCTGACCCTGAGCGGCTATGCCGTCGACGCCATCGACCCCGAGCACGCCGCGCCGCCCGCCCTGGCCGGCCTGGCCCCGGGCAACCATGCCGTGGAGATGAACGGCATCTCCTTCCTGGCCCGGGTCGTCGACCACCAGGGCCGGCGCTACGTCTTCCTGTTCAACGAAACCCTGCAACTGGAGCGGGAACGGCATTTTCTCTACTACCTGCTCGCCGGCATGGCGATCATGACCGGCCTGTCGGCCCTGGGCGGGCTCTGGCTGGCGCGCCGGGTGATCGCCCCGGTCACCGACCTGGCGGCACGCGTGGCGGCCCTGGAACCATCGGGGCCCTGCCAGCCCGCGCCGCCCGACCCGGACCACGATGAGATCGACGAGCTGTCGCATACCTTCGACCGTTGCCTGGGCCGCATCCGCGCCTGCGCGGAACGCGAGCGCGCCTTCACCGCCGACGTCAGCCACGAGCTGCGCACCCCCCTGGCGATCATCCGGGGTGCCGTCGAGGTGCTGGAGGGCGACGCCGCCCTGAACAGCGGCCAACGCCAGCGCATCGCCCGCATCGAGCGGGCCAGCCACGACATGGCCGACCTGACCAACGCCCTGTTGCACCTGGCGCGCGAGGACAACGGCCCGGCGGGCGGTCCCGAGCCCTGCTCGATCGCCCAGGTGGTGCGCGACTCGGTCGACAAGCACCTGGCCCTGGTCGAGGGTGGCCGGATCGAGATCGATCTCGCGCTCGACCACGACCTGCGCCTCCCGGTGGAACGCACCCTGGCCAGCGTGGTGGTCGACAACCTGATCGACAACGCCATCCGGCACGCCGAGACCGGCCATGTCCGGGTCAGCCTGGCGGACCGCCGGCTGACGGTCAGCGATACCGGCAAGGGCATCGCCGAAAGCGAGCTCGACCGGGTCTTCCGACGCCATTACCGGGGCATCGACTCGGACGGCGCCGGCATCGGCCTGTCCCTGGTCAAGCGCATCTGCGAGCTGCACGGCTGGCGCATCGAGATCGACAGCCGGACCGGCGCCGGCACCACGGTAGCGCTGCATTTCTCCCCCTAGCCGACCGTCTTCACCTCTCCTTTACCCGACGACAACCGGGACTTAACCCTGCTGGCGATAGGATCAAAGGGTCCGATTCGGCCGTCCGTCACGACCGTGTCAAAAAAATCTCACCGGGGCATCCCGCACGCCGGTGATTTTTTCACCACAAGAGGAGACAACACTCATGAGCGAGCAACTCGATCGACGGAATTTCCTGAAGATGGGCGGCGCCATGCTGGCGGCCGGTACCGCCGGTTGCGCCACCGGGCTGACCGGCTCGGCGATCGCCGGCGCCGAAGCCAAGTCGGCCGCGGTCGGCACCGGCATGAAGGCCGCCCTGCCGGCCGCCAAGGGCCCGCGCCTGGTCATCGTCGGCGGCGGCACCTCCGGCCTGACCATCGCCAAGTACGCCAAGAAGGAATACCCGGCCTTCGACGTGGTGCTGGTCGAGAAGCGCGACATGTACTCGTCCTGCTTCTCCAGCAACATGTGGTACGCCGGTGTCATCGACCTGGAATTCCTGGCCGACCACAGCTTCCTCGACGCCGCCCGCAACAACAAGTACACCTACTTCAACGCCACCGTCACCGGCCTCGATCGCGCCAGCCGCACCCTGGCCACCAGCGAGGGCGACATCCAGTACGACTTCCTGGTCGTGGCGCCCGGCATCTCCTACGACTACGACAAGATCGGCGTCAAGGACGCCGGCGCCCAGGCCGCGCTGCGCCAGACCTTCCCGGGCGGCTTCATCTCCCCGACCGAGCACGTCACCATCCGCCGCAAGGTGCAGGAATTCGAGGGCGGCGTCTTCGTCCAGACCGTGCCGTCCGGCAACTACCGCTGCCTGCCCGGCCCCTACGAGCGCGCCTGCATGGTCGCCTCGGTGTTCAAGAAGAACAAGATCAAGGGCAAGGTTCTGGTGCTGGACGCCAACCCGGACATCACCATCAAGGCCGCCGGCTTCCACGCCGCCTTCAACGAGCTTTACAAGGGCATCATCGAGTACAAGCCGTCCTCGGCGGTGACCGGCGTCGACGTCGCCAACCGGACCCTCAAGACCGAGTTCGATTCCATCAAGTTCGACGACGGCGCGATCTACGCCAACGTGCGCGCCTCGACCCTGATCGAACAGCTCGGCCTGATGGACCCGAAGAGCGGCCAGAAGGAAGCCGCCATCGACCAGCTGCGCTACAGCATCAAGGGCGACGACCGTGTCTTCGTGACCGGCGACTCGCGTCCGCACCCCTATTCCAAGAGCGCCAACACCGCCAACACCGAAGGCAAGTTCGTCGCCAAGGTGCTGGCCGCGCGCGCCCAGGGCAAGGAATTCGCCTGGTACAGCCCGCGCACCATCTGCTACTCGATGGTCAACGCCGACCCGATGGAAGCCATCAGCGTCGATGCCGGCTACGTGCTCAACAAGGAAGGCACCGCCGTCGGCGGCTTCTCGCCCGACACCAAGCTGTTCGAGAACCGCGACGGTGCCAAGGGCAAGGCCACCCTGGAATGGGCCCGCGGCATGTACCGCGACATGTTCGAGGCGTAACAGCGACGCCTGACTTGGCCGCCCGCCTCCACGGGCGGCCTTTTTGTTTTTTTGCGGAGAGAACAATTGGACAGACGTGATTTCGTGAAAATCTGCGCCGGTGGCGCCACCCTGGCCATGGCCAACTGGAACAACCTGGTCCTGGCCGGCGGCTTCGACGCCTTCCCGGCCGCCAAGCTGACCAACAAGATCGGCATTCCCCTCAAGGCCTCGGAAATCCCGACCAACGAAGCCTTGGTGTTTTCCTATCCGGTGGCCGGCGTGCCCTGCTTCCTGATCAACCTGGGCAAGGATTCCGGCAAGACCATGGCCAAGATGGCCGGCGAGAGCGAGGCCTACGACTACGCCGGCGGCGTCGGCCCGCACGGCCAGTACGTCGCCTTCGTGGCCATCTGCACGCACCAGATGAGCTACCCGCAACAGGAGGTCAGCTACCTGCGCTTCGCCGCCGAAGGCAGCGAGATCGCCGGCGCCCCCAAGCGCATCGTCTGCTGCGCCCACGCCAGCGTGTTCGACCCGGCCCAGGGCGCCAAGCCGGTCAGCGGCCCGGCCACCTTCCCGCTCCTGCCGGTGCGCCTGACCTACGACCCGGTCAGCGACGAGCTCGCCGCCGACGGGGTCATGGGCATGGATTTCATCAAGCGCTTCTTCGGCACCTACAAGCGCGACCTGATCGCCAAGTACGGCCCCGGCGGCTACCGCCAGCCGATCGAGGGCAAGACCATCGCCCTGCCGCTGAGCCAGTACAGCGAGGCCGTGCCCGCCTGCTGAACCGGGCCGGAGCGTGCAACCGCCCGACCCGGTCGGGCTTTTTTTCGCCTGCCGGATGGCTATCATGGCGGCCGCGCGGCACCATGGCCGCGTGCCGCTCAACCTCAAAACCTAGAACAGACGAGACGAGATGAACCACACACCGAAAATCCTCCTGGCCTGCCTCAGCCTCTCCTTCGCCGCCGCCGCCCAGGCCGGCGACAAGCCCCACTGGACCTACTCCGGCGAGGAAGGACCGGAGAACTGGGGCAAGCTGGCCGCCGAATACAGCCTCTGCGGCACCGGCAAGAACCAGTCGCCGGTCAACCTGACCGCCGAGATCGAGGCCCAGCTGCCGGCCATCAAGTTCGCCTACACCACGACGGCGACCGAGATCCTCAACAACGGCCACACCGTGCAGGCCAACTTCGCGCCCGGCAGCACCCTCACCGTGTCCGGCCACACCTTCGAACTCAAGCAGGTGCATTTCCACGCCCCCAGCGAGAACCAGTTCGACGGCAAGAACTACGCCATGGAAGGCCACCTCGTGCATGCCGACAAGGACGGCAACCTGGCCGTGGTGGCGGTGATGTACAAGGAAGGCCGCCAGAACCACGCCATCGACAAGCTGTGGCGGCAGATGCCCGCGAACGCCGGCGACAAGGTGGCGCTGACGGCCCAGTTCAAGGCCAGCGAACTGCTACCCGCCAACCGCGACTACTACCGTTTCAACGGCTCCCTGACCACGCCGCCGTGCAGCGAGGGCGTGACCTGGCTGGTGATGAAGTACCCGGTCACCGCCGAGAAGGAGCAGGTGGAACAGTTCGCCCACACCATGCACCATCCCAACAACCGCCCGGTGCAGCCGCTGAACGCGCGGCCGCTGCTGAAGTAAGTCCGGCTGCGGTCGCACCCGGGGATCGGATACGGTCGGCTGTTCCGCGCCGCCCTTGCCGCCGGATTCGAACTGAACGGCGGGGGCGGCTTCAGGCCGACGGATCCTTGGCCTTGTCCGTCCCCTCTTCGGCAGCCATGCCCCAGTCGCCCCACTCGTACCAATCGGCGCCGAACGACTCGGCCGGGTGCTCGGTACGACCGGAACCGTTACCGCAGTTCAGGGCGTCGGCCGGGCAATACTTGTCGCAGCCCCAGCAGATGCGCTCGGGGTGCTTGGGATGGAGGGGAAATTTCTTCGCCATCCGGGCTGGCCAGGACTAGATCAATTCCAGCGCCCGCGAACCCCAGCTGAGCACGCAGGTGCGGATGGCCATCTTGTCCGCCACGGCCGGATGCTCCTTGCGGATCACCTCGGCAGCGAACTCGCTCATGAAGCGGGCCTTGAGCACGGCGCGGGCACGGTCGACACCGATGTCGTCGTAGGGCGCCGAGGCCAGGAGCAGGAAGCCATCGTCCGGGATGCGCCCGGCCTGCATGTTGGCGCCGATGATGCCGGCCGCCTTGCGGATGGGGTCGGCCAGGTCGGGGCTGTAGGGGCCGATGATCAGGGCCAGGTTGGGCATGTGCAGCCAGTCGAAGCCGCGCCCCAGGCAGATCATCCACTCGCGGTGCTCGATGTCGAGGGCGCGTTCCGTCTTGCGTACCTCGGCGACGTGGTCGAGGTTGCCGAGCAGCAGGGGCAGCAGGTCGGCGCGTACCTGGCCGGGCATGTCGGGGAACAGCCGCTCCAGCCGGGGCGGCAGGCCCTCCCGGTCGGCGTCCGTCAGCTCGGCCATGTTGAGCACCTCGCCGTTGGCGCCATGCAGGACGATGGCGTCCTCGTCGGTCTCGAAGCCGCATACCAGGGGATAGACGGTGCCGTGGCCGGTGCCGAACATCGCCTCGACCTGGTCCTTGATCTCGAAGGTGTGCTGGCGCGCCGCCCCGGTGTCGTAGTTGAAGCCGGCGCAGCCGCGATGGGTATCGCCCTTCGAGTAGTGGTAGGTGATGACGATGAGGGCCCGGCGGCCGCCCGAGACCACCCTGGCGACGGCGTCCTCCAGGGTCTCGCCCAGGTGCGGCCAGCCCAGGTCGAACATGCCGCCCAGGTTGCGGAAGGGCTGGATGATGCCGGTCGGGGTGTTGGTGGCGATCGGGATGTTGATGCGGCCGTCCATGCACTTGAGGACCAGGATCGCGGTCGGATGCTCGGCGACGTAGCGCTTGCGGGCCAGGAAGGCCTCCGGGCTGGCGTAGCTGGCGGCATGGCGGCGCGCCAGGTCGAACAGCCAGTCGATGCGTTCGGCGATGGGACGGCTATGGATGGTCATGGGCGGCTTCCGCGGACATGTTCCGGATAAGATTAGCCCGAACGCCGCGGGAGCGCCAACCACGGCCCGGCAAGAATCAGACCCTGGTTAACCGGACCATCGCATAGCGAACGATTCCGTCGTCCCCGCAAAGGCGGGAATGACGGAATCTGGTGGCTATTCCTCCAGCAGGCCCAGCTTGCCGGCCAGCCACTTGGTGGTGGTGGCCTGGATGATGATGGTCATCAGGATGGCGATGAAGGTGACCGAGGCGATGATGTCGGCGCCGGGCGCCTTCATGCCCACCAGCATGCCGGCCAGCGCGCCGGGGATGACCCCGGTCTCGCGCGTCCAGCACATGAACAGCATCTCCTTGAGGCTCCACTTGGCGCGCCGGTCGGGCAGCGCGCACAGGAATACCGTGGCCGGGCGGGCCACCAGCATGAACAGGGTGACCACGACGACGCCGCCGACCAGGTATTGGTTCATCAGCTCGAAGTTCACCTGGGAGCCGAGCAGGATGAAGATGAACATGCGCATGATCAGGGCGGTGGTGAGGACGTATTCCTCCAGCTTCTTCTCCTCCTCGTGCTCCATGCTGAAGCCGAACATCTCCTTGTTGCCGAGCACGATGCCGAACACGAACACGGCCATGAAGCCGGAGGCGTGCAGGCCGTCGGCGCCCATGTAGGCGCCGACCACCGCCATCAGGGTGACCAGGGGGGCGTATTCGAGCAGGAAGTCGAAGCGCTCGTGGGCGATCAGCAGAGCGGCCAGATAGCCCAACACGCCGCCGGCCAGGATGCCGAGACCGGACTGCCAACCGAGGTCGAACAGGGTACTGCCCAGGGAGAACTCGCCCTGGCCCATGGCGATGCCCAGGATGGTGAAGGTGACGATGGCGCCCATGGCATCGTTGAAGGCCGACTCGCTCATCACGGTCTGGGCGACCCGATCCTTGATCTTGACCTGGCGGAACACCGGCACCAGGGTGGCCGGGTCGGTCGAGGCGATGGTGGCGGCCAGGAGCAGGGCGACGATCATCGGGACGCCGAGGACATACTGGGCGACCACGCCGGTGATGGCGGTGGTGATCAGGACGCCGATGGTGGCGATGATGACGATGGTGACCCAGACCTCCTTGAGCACCTTGAGGCGCAGCGAGGCGCCGCCATCGAACAGGATGTAGCAGGAGCCGAAGATCAGGATCAGCTGGTTGATCGCCGAGTCGGCCGAGATGTTGACCCAGCCCAGGGCGGCCGGGCCGAGCAGCATGCCGACCAGGAGGAACAGGACCACGTCGGGGATCTTGGCGAACCGGGCCAGGAGGCCGGTGAACGAGCCGACGGCGAGGATGATGCCGAACACCACCAGGATGTGCTTGGCCGCTTCAATGCTATGCGAGGTTTCCATGACGACTCCGTTACGTACGCGAATTCAGTAATAAGTAGCAAATTCCTTGCCGGAGTCGCCCCCTCGCTCGCCCGGCGGGGCGAATGCTACCACTGTCGCGACCGGGAATCAGCCCGGCGGGCCGATGAATAGACGGTTTGCGTACGCGTATCGTGTCGGTTGTGCGGCAACGCACAAGACGCCGGCATCAGCCCCTGGGGCCAAGCCCGAGCGGATCGTCGGGGTCGATTCCCTCCATGAAGGGCAGTTTCCTGACCCGATGTGTGACTTGGTACATCAGGCCGAGCCAGTTGGCGACCACGGCCTCGGCGGTGTCGTGCCAGGTGTTGTCCAGGCGCTCCGCGACCTGGGCCTCGGGGAATTCCGGCAAGGGCTCGCCCTTGGCCAGGGCGGCCTCCATGCGGCCGCGATACTCGTTCAGGATGGCCTGTTCGCGGGCGCCGAAGTAGTGCTTCGGGAACGGCGGCGGGTTCTTGAAGTGGCCCTTGCCGTAGAGCAGCAGGTCGCGCTTGTACTCCTTCAGGAGCGAGATGGTGTCGTACTCCGGGTGGCCCTGGAAGAAGACCTGGCGGAAGCCGTCCGCGCTGGTGGCGAGGTGGACGCCGGATTGCTCACCCTCGACCAGGACGCGCAGGCCGGCGGTCTCGAACTGCTCGGCGGTGATGCAGTTCCAGCGCGAATGGGGCACGTCGAAGCGGGTGTTGACGTCGGCCACCAGGGGGTGGCGCTTGTCCACCACGCGGTGCTCGAACACGCCCCAGACCTTCTCCGGCTGCTTGATCCGTGGCTGGCCATAGCACGCGTGCAGGACGGCGTGGGTGGTCAGGCAGGAGCACAGGGTGGTGGTGACGTTGTCCCAGGCCCAGTCGAGCACCTTGCGCAGCGGGTGCCAGAACGGCTCCAGGGACAGGTCGGTGCCGGTGACGTTGGCGCCGGTGATGATCAGGGCGTCGAGGCCGTCGGCCATGATCCGCTCGATCGGCTCGTAGTATTTCGCGATATGGGCCTGGGCCTCGGGCCCGCGAGGCAGTTCCGGCAGGGTGAAGGGATGGACCCAGAACTGGGCGATCGGGTTGGCCTCGCCGACCAAACGGAAGAACTGCCGCTCGGTGGCGCCCAGGGCGGCGTCCGGCATCATGTTGAGCAGGCCGATGTGGAGCTCGCGGATCTCCTGGTTGGAGGCGCGTTCCGAGCTGAGCACGGTGACGCCCTCCTCGCTCAGGCGGGCGAAGGTGGGCAGATCGTTGTGGGCGACTAGGGGCATTTCACCTCACTCCAAAAAATTCAGTGACAAAGTGACGAGTGACAAAGTGACAGAACCCTCCCACGCTTTTGTCACTCGTCACTTGTCACTCGTCACCGTTTTTCTTGCGATGGCCGTTTCCAGCAGGGCCATGAAGTCCTTCTCGTCGCGCACCTGGGCCACCTCGCGCGAGGTGACGGTGTAGCCGTGCGGACCGGCGATCGCCTCGTAGCGCGGGATGCGGGAACGGAACAGGCGCGGAAAGACCCAGCGGCCGAAGGCGTTGGGGTCGATCTCGGCGGCGTAGTGCAGGCCGGTCTCGTTCAGGTACAGCGCCAGCTGCTCGGCCAGGAAGGCGGGCCGGTAGTAGAGCGGCTTGGGGTCGGACACGGCGCGGTCGATCAGCTTCTGCTCCTCGTCCTTGTCGGTGACCTGGATGTACAGGATCAGGGTGTGCTTGGCCAGGCAGTCGATGATGCGCTCGTCGTCCATCTCGCACAGGCTGCCCCCGGCGTCGTTGACGAAGTGGTCGTAGCCGTAGATGTCGTGGGCCTTGCGGATGAAGGCCGGGACATCGAGCATGGCCTTGATCTCGGCGTCGCGGTACTGGGCCTGGCGGCGCTCGAAGTCGGCCAGGGGCACGCCGCCCAGTTCGGGGTTGCCGAGCTTGCCGACGAAGGCCAGGACCGGGCCGAGATCCTCGATCTTGATATTGTTGTGGATGTCGATCCAGTCGCGCCGGAGCAGGTCGCGCAGGAACGGCACCTGCATGGCCTGCTGCTTGATCAGGTCGAGGATGGGCTCGTCCAGGTAGCGCTTGCCGATGCGGTAGTCGCCGGAATAGTGGAACCAGTCGTGGCCGCGCAGCATGCCGGAGAGATAGGTCTTGCCGACGCCGGACATGCCCAGCAGGGTGACGCTCTTGTTGTTCCAGGCGCGGAAGGATTCGGGGCTGAATTTCATCTCGGGTGTTTCTCGTAAAGCGGATTATTCGCCGTCACCGTAGGGGAAGCGGGTGTGGCCGTAGCGGATCACCAGCACCGCCAGGGCCAGGGCCAGGATCGCCACCGCGACACCGAGCAGGCGCCACTCGTCCAGGTTCTTCATGTCGAGCACCAGATAGCGGGCCAGGGCGACGATGGCGATGTAGATCGGGAAGCGCACCGGCAGCTTGCCGGACTGGTAATACAGCCCGACCATGGCCAGGATCTCCAGGTACAGGAAGAGCAACAGCAAGTCGGCCAGGGCGACCCGGCCGGCATCGACCATGATCGCCACCTCGCCGGCGCCGGCAATCACCGTGGCGACGGTGATGACCGCCAAGCCGACGTGCTCGATGACGCCGAGGATGGATAGGGCAATGCCGGAGACGACGTTCTGTTTCATGGTCTGGGCGCTCTGTCTGGACCGGTCGATTAAGGCGGCTTTTTCGGCCAGCGTCAAGACGCAGCTGAAGCGGCTCGGCTAGACTACGGCCATGACCGCCGCCATCCTGCTGGTCGAGGACGACCGCCCGATCGCCGAGAACGTGATCCTGGCCCTGGCCCGGGAGGGCATGCACTGCCATCACGTCAGCCTGGTCTCGGAAGCCCTGGCCCGGCTACGCGCCGGCGGTTTCGACCTGGCCATCCTCGACGTCGGCCTGCCGGACGGCAACGGCTTCGACCTCTGCCGCGCCCTGCGCGGCTTCTCCGACATCCCGGTCATCTTCCTCACCGCCCGCGCCGACGAGATCGACCGCGTGGTCGGCCTGGAGATCGGCGCCGACGACTACGTCGCCAAGCCGTTCAGCCCGCGCGAGCTGGTGGCCCGGGTGAAGGCCATCCTGCGCCGCGGCCGCGCTGTCGCACTTCCGGCCGAGGCCGCCACGCCCGGCCTGCTGGCGCTCGACGATGAGCGTGCCCGGATCACCTGCCGGGGTCGGCCGCTCGACCTCAGCAGGGCCGAATACCTGATCCTCAAGGCCATGGCGTCCCGACCTGAAAAGGTGTTCAGCCGGGCCGAGCTGATGGACGCCGCCGGCCTGGCCGAGGCCAGCCTGGAACGCTCGGTGGACACCCACATCAAGGCCCTGCGCGCCAAGCTGGCCGCAGCCGCGCCGGAGGTCGACCCGATCCGCACCCATCGCGGCCTCGGCTACAGCCTGTCGGTCGAACATGACCATCCCCTGTAGGACACCGCTGGTGGCCGGGAAAGGCCAGCCTTGAACTTCTTCATCCGTTTCTTCGTCGGCTACGTGCTGGTCGCCGCCCTGGCGGTGCTGCTGGCCATGAAGCTGTTCAGCGACCAGTTCGTGCCGGGCGTGCGCCAGTCGGTCGAGGAGACCCTGGTGCAGACCGCCAACCTGCTGGCCGAGATGGCGGCGCGCGAGATGGCCCGACCGCCGCGCGCCCAGTCCGGCGCGGCGGGCATCGATACCATGTTCCGCGCCTACGCCGCGCGCCGCTTCGACGCCCGCATCTACGGCGTCCTCAAGAACGACCCCGACCTGCGCATCTACGTCACCGACGCGGCCGGTCGGGTGCTGTTCGACAGCCTGGGCCGCGACCTCGGCCAGGACTATTCGCGCTGGCAGGACGTCAGCCGCACCCTGAAGGGCCAGTACGGCGCCCGCACCACGCGCGAGAACGAATACGACAGTTCCAGCAGCGTGATGTACGTGGCCGCGCCCATCCTGCGCGACGGCAAGATCGTCGGCGTCCTCTCGGTCGGCAAGCCCTCGCGCTCGTTCCAGAGCTTCATCGACCTGGCCCGCGCCAAGGCCTGGCAGTCGGCCCTGTGGCTGTTCGCCCTGGCCCTCTTGCTGGCCCTGGCCTTCTCCTACTGGATGACCCGCGACCTGCGCCGCCTGGTCGACTACGCCAACGAAGTGGCGGCGGGCCGGCGCGACCGCATCCCCATCGAGGGCCGCAGCGAACTGCGCCGCCTGGCCCAGGCCCTGGAGCACCTGCGCGCCGAACTGGACGGCAAGGCACATGTGGAAAAGGTCACCCAGTTGCTGGCGCACGAGCTGAAGAGCCCCATCGCCGCCATCCGGGGCGCCATCGAGCTCCTGCCGGACGAGACCGACCCCGGCCGGCGCGCCCGCCTGGAGGCCAATATCGCCGCCGAAACCGGCCGCCTGCAGCGCATCGTCGAGGGCGTCCTCAACTTGGCCCGGGCCGAGAGCCGGGGCCGGTTGGACGAGGTCGAGGCGATCGCGCTCGATGAACTGGTCCGGGACGTGCTGGCCAGCCGGGCCGAGCGCCTGGCCGCCCGCGCGCTGGCCGTAGCTGCCGAACTGGCACCGATCCGGGTCGAAGGCAGCCGCTTCCTGCTCCGCCAGGCCGTGGCCAACCTGCTCGACAACGCCATCGACTTCGGCCCGCCGGGCAGCCGGCTCGACGTCGATTTGACCGAGACCGCCGAGGGCAGCCGCCTGTGCATCCGCGACCGCGGGCCGGGCATCGCGGATTACGCCCAGGCGCGCCTGTTCGAGCGCTTCTACTCGGTGCCCCGGCCCGATACCGGCGAGCGCGGCAGCGGCCTCGGCCTCAACCTGGTGCAGGAAGTCGCCCGACTGCACCGGGGCGCCATCGACCTGCGCAACCATCCCGAAGGCGGCACTGAGGCCTGCCTGAGCCTGCCGGCGTCCTCCCCTCGCCCCTC
>JAAXVP010000040.1 GCA_013335435.1 Thiobacillus sp.
CAGCGTGTTCGCTCGCGGCGAGCCCCGGCCCGACAGCCTGGCCGCCGGCCTGGCCCTGCTGCGCGACGTCGACCTGCGCCGGGAAGCCGGGCAGGTGCGTTGCCCCACCCTGGTCGTGCACGGCGGCTACGACAACCTCTGTCCCGCCGGGGCGGGCGAGTGGCTGGCCAAGACCATCCCGAACGCCCGCCTGGCCCTGCATGCGCGTGCCGCCCATGCCCCGTTCCTGTCCCATCCGGACTGGTTCGCCGAACAACTCGAAGGATTCCTGCATGAACACGGCGGTTAAGCCCCTCGTCGCGCAGCGACACCTTAGCCCCCCTCGCCCGCAAGCGGGAGAGGGCAGGGGAGAGGGGAGCGGCCATGGACGCTAAGCAGGCCATCCGGCGCTCGTTCGAGCAGGCCGCCAGCCATTACGACGATTCCGCCTTCCTGCAACAGGAGATCACCCGTCGCCTGGACGAGCACCTGGACATCATGAAGCTGGCCCCGGCGCGCATCCTGGACGCCGGCTGCGGCACCGGCTTCGCCTTCCCGCTCCTGCAGCGCCGCTATCCGAAGGCCGAACTGGTCGGCCTCGATCTCGCCCACGCCATGCTGGCCCAGGCCCGCCGGCGCCTGCCCAGGCCATCGCTGCTCGGCCGCCTGTTCGCCGGCGCCGGCGCGCAGCTGGTCTGTGCCGACATGGCCAACCTGCCGCTCGCCCGGGACTGCTGCGACCTGGCCTGGTCCAGCCTGGCCCTGCAATGGCTGGACCAGCCCGAGACAGTGTTCAAGGAGATGCGCCGGATCCTGCGCCCGGGCGGCCTGCTCCTGTTCGCCACCCTGGGGCCCGACACCCTGAAGGAATTGCGTGCCGCCTTCGCCGGCCTGGACGGTCACGGCCACGTCAATCGCTTCATCGACATGCACGACCTGGGCGACGCCCTGGTCCACGCCGGCTTCGCCAATCCGGTCATGGAGATGGAGCACCTCACCTTGACCTACCCCGATCTCAAGGGCCTGCTGCGCGACCTCAAGGGCATCGGCGCCCACACCGTCCTGGACGGCCGCCGGCAAGGCCTGATGGGGCGCGCCGAGTGGCGCCGGGTGATCGACAACTACGAGCGCTTCCGAGTCGACGGCCGCCTGCCGGCCACCTACGAGGTCATCTACGGCCACGCCTGGGTGGGCGACAAGTCCGCCTGGGACGACGGCCGCAAGGTGATCCAGTTGAAGATCGAACAGCGCAAGATGGGATTGCGCTGATGCCTGGAATCTTCGTCACCGGCACCGACACCAATGTCGGCAAGACCCTGGTCAGCGCCGCCCTGCTCCTGGCCATGAAAGACCTCGGCCTGCGCGCCGTCGGCATGAAACCGGTCGCCGCCGGCGCCGAGCGGATCGGCGACGCCTGGGTCAACGAGGACGTCGCCGAGCTGACCCGCGCGGCCGCCATCGAGGCGCCACCGGAGTGGATCAACCCCTACCTGTTCCGCGAAGCCATCGCGCCCCACATCGCCGCCGAGCGCAAGGGCGTGCGCGTCGAGATCCCCCGCATCGTCGAAGCCTACGAGCAGCTCGCCGGCCTGGCCGACTGGGTGGTGGTGGAAGGTGCCGGCGGCTTCCGGGTGCCGCTCGACGCCCGCCGCGACAGCGCCGACCTGGCCGTGGCACTGGGCCTGCCGGTGGTCCTGGTGGTCGGCATGCGCCTAGGCTGCATCAACCATGCCCTGCTCACCGCCGAGGCCATCGCCGCGCGCGGCCTGAAGCTGGCCGGCTGGGTGGCCAACCGGGTCGACCCCGAGATGGCGGTGTTCGAGGACAACCTGGCCAGCCTGGAGGCACGCCTGCCGGCGCCCTGCCTGGCGGTCATTCCCTGGTTGCCGGCGGCCAGCCCCGAACAGGCCGCCCGCCTGCTGCCGCCGCGGCGTTTCTCGGCCTGGCTCGAATCGCTCTGAAAATCGCCTCGGACCTCTAGGCAAAACCCGCAAGCTCGTTATAATTCGGACAAAAAACTCCTGAAGGAATCGTAAAATGGTTTTGTCACGCACAAGCCAATACGCGATTCAGGCCCTCATCTATATCGCTACCCAGGCCCCCGGCGAGCCGGTCCTGAACCGCGATATCGCCGACCGCCTGAACGTCCCCGCCGCGTATCTGGCCAAGATTTTGCAGAGCCTGTGCAAGCATGGGCTGCTCGACTCGTTCCGCGGCCGTCTGGGCGGCTTCTGCCTGCGCGATGGCATGCATAAAACCTCGTTGATGCAGGTCCTCCTGCTCACCGAAGGTCCGGACTTCACCAAGAGCTGCATCCTCGGCCTCAAGGAATGCAGCGACGAAACCGCCTGTCCGATGCATTTCAAGTGGAAGCCGGTGAAGAACAAGATCATCGCCATGATGAACGACATGCACCTGGAGGATCTCGCCAAGGCCGTGCAGACCGGCAAGTACCGCCTTGCCGACCTGCCCGCCGCGGCCCTGCCGGCGGCATGAGGCTGGCCAGACTCCTTTTCGGGTTCCTGCTGCTGGCCTTGGCCACCGCCTGCGGGCCGGCCAAGCGGAGCGACTTCAAGGCCACCGACATCACCGGCGCCGACTTCGGCCGCAAGCTGGAACTGGCCGACCACAACGGCGTCCGCCACACTCTGGACGACTTCCGCGGCAAGCTGGTCGTGCTGTTCTTCGGCTACACCCATTGTCCGGACGTCTGCCCGACCACCCTCGCCGACATCGCCGCCGCCTTCAAGGAGATGAAGCCGGAAGACGTGGCGCGGGTCCAGGTGCTGTTCGTCAGCGTCGACCCCGAGCGCGACACGCCCGACCTGCTCAAGCAATACGTGCCCTACTTCCACCCATCCTTTCTGGGCATGATCGGCACGCCGGACGAGATCGCCGTCGCCGCGAAGGAATTCCGCATCCATTACCGCAAGCACGTCGAACCGGGCGCCACCGACTATCTGGTCGACCACACCGCCGGCAGCTACGTGCTCGACAAGGAAGGCCGCCTGCGCCTGTTCCAGCCCTTCGCCCAGCCCCCTGCCGAGATCGCCCACGACCTGATCCTGCTACTGCGCGAATAACCCTCCGTCCGCTACTGTTCTTGCGACTGCGGGGGCTTTGGGCATATACTCCGCCGTCTTTTTTTGTTCGCCCCCCGTCCCCAGGCGAAGTCCCGCGCACCAGGGGAGGATTCCAGGCACCCGAGGAGGAGTCATGGCTGCAAGTAATCCCGCGCCAGCGGAGCAGTACGATTACGATATCATCAAGAAGTTCGTCGTCATGGCCATCGTATGGGCCGTGGTCGGTATGTTGGTCGGCGTCTACATCGCCTCGGAACTGGCCTGGCCGTTCCTGAACTTCGACCTGCCCTACATCACGTTCGGCCGTTTCCGTCCGGTCCATACCGGCGCCGTGATCTTCGGCTTCGGCGGTTCGGCCCTGTTCGCCACCTCCTACTACGTGGTCCAGCGCACCTGCCAGGCCCGCCTGTGGGGCGGCGGCCTGATCCCGTTCACCTTCTGGGGCTGGCAGTCCATCATCGTCCTGGCCGCCCTGTCCTACGTGACCGGCTACAGCCAGGGCCGCGAGTACGCCGAGATGGAATGGCCGATCGACATCCTGATCGAGATCGTCTGGGTCTGCTACATGATGGTCTACATCGGCACCCTGATGAAGCGCAAGCAGCCGCACATCTACGTCGCCAACTGGTTCTACCTGTCCTTCCTGCTGGCCACCGCGCTCCTGCACACCTTCAACAACCTCGCCGTGCCGGTCGGCCTGTTCACCCTGAAGTCCTACAGCCTGTTCTCGGGCGTGCAGGACGCCATGACCCAGTGGTGGTACGGCCATAACGCGGTGGGCTTCTTCCTGACCGCCGCCTTCCTCGGCATGATGTACTACTTCGTGCCCAAGCACGCCGGCCGCCCGGTCTACTCCTACCGCCTGTCCATCGTGCACTTCTGGGCCCTGTCCTTCATGTACATGTGGGTCGGCACCCACCACCTGCACTGGACCGCCCTGCCCGACTGGGCCTCCACCCTCGGCGCCACCTTCTCCATCATGCTCCTGCTGCCCTCCTGGGGCGGCATGATCAACGGCATCATGACCCTGTCCGGCGCCTGGGACAAACTGCGTACCGACTACATCATGCGCTTCATGATCGTGGCCCTGTCGTTCTACGGCATGTCCACCTTCGAAGGCCCGCTGATGTCCCTGAAGGACGTCAACGCCCTGTCCCACTACACCGACTGGACCGTCGGCCACGTGCACTCCGGCGCCCTCGGCTGGGTCGCGATGATCTCCTTCGGCTCGATCTACCACATGATCCCGCGCCTCTGGAACACCAAGATGTACAGCGACAAGTTGATCGGCGTGCACTTCTGGCTGGCCACCGTCGGTGTCCTCCTGTACATCGTGGCGATGTGGATCTCCGGCATCATGCAGGGTCTGATGTGGCGCGCCTTCGACGACTTCGGCAACCTGCAGTATTCGTTCGTGGACTCCGTCGTGCAGATGCATCCGTTCTACGCGATGCGTGCCATCGGCGGCATGTTCTTCCTGTCCGGCATGTGCATCATGGCTTTCAACGCCTACATGACCATCCGCCAGAGCGCGCGTGAAGCCGGCGTGGCCGGCCAGACCGCGACCGCCGCTGCCTGAACGAGGAAGACGACATGAACTTCAAGCACGAAATCCTGGAAACCAACGCCGGCGTCCTGCTCATCGCCACCATGCTGGCGATCAGCATCGGCGGCCTGGTCGAGATCGCCCCCCTGTTCCTGATCAAGGACACGGTGGAAAGCGTCGACGGCGTCCGTCCCTACACCCCGCTGGAGTCGCGCGGCCGCGACATCTACGTCCGGGAAGGCTGCTACACCTGCCATTCCCAGATGATCCGCCCGTTCCGCGACGAGCAGCTGCGCTACGGCCACTACTCGCTGGCCGCCGAATCCAAGTACGACCACCCGTTCCAGTGGGGCTCCAAGCGCACCGGTCCGGACCTGGCCCGGGTCGGCGGCAAGTACTCCAACGAATGGCACGTCCAGCACCTGATCCAGCCCAAGTCCGTGGTGCCGGAATCGGTCATGCCCAACTACCCCTGGCTGGCCAGCACCCCGCTCGACTACTCCGACGTCGCCGACCGCCTGCGCGCCCTGCGTACGGTTGGCGTGCCCTACTCGGCCTCGACCGCCGAATACGAGGCCAACGTCAAGCAGTTCGGCGCGGAAGTCGCCGACAAGCTGCGCATCGACAAGGCTCAGGAGAACCTGGTCGCCCAGGCGCAGGCCGGCAACTACGACGGCGACCGCACCTTCGTCTCGGAGGCGGATGCGCTGATCGCCTACCTGCAGGTGCTGGGCACCATGGTGGACTTCAGCAAGATGAAGCCCGAAGACCTGGTGAAGTACCGTTAATGATGCTGGAATGGCTGGCCCGACCGGAAAACTCCAAGCCGCTCGGGCTGCTCATCTTCTTCGTCACCTTCTGCCTCATCGTCCTGTGGGTATACGCGGGCGGCAAGAAGCGGGCTGAAAAGATGGAAGCGCACAAGAACATTCCTTTTCTAGACGACGATCTGGATCAAGAAGCGAAGGACAAGTCCAATGGCTGACAACGCACAAAAACCCCAAGGCCCCCAGACCACCGGCCACGTCTGGGACGACAACCTGCAGGAATACAACAACCCGCTGCCGAACTGGTGGATCTGGGGCTTCTACGCCACCATCGCGTTCGCCATCACCTACTGGCTGTTCTTCCCGTCCTGGCCCATGGGCGGCAGCTTCCTGCATGGCCTGTACGGCAAGATCATGCCCGGCGTATTCGGCGAGATGACGTACACCAACGCGGAAGGCCAGCCCGAATCCTGGCACTGGAACACCCGCGCCAAGCTGCTCAAGGAGACCCAGGAAGCGGCCGAAATGCAGAAGCCCTACTTCGACAAGCTGGCCAGCCTGCCCTACGCGCAGATCGCCAAGGATCCCGACCTGTCCAGCTTCGTGACCTCGGCCGGCAAGCCGCTGTTCGCCGACAACTGCGCCGCCTGCCACCAGAGCGGCGGCAGCGGCAAGATCGGCTCCTATCCCAACCTGGCCGATGACAACTGGATCTATGGCGGCAGCTACGACAAGATCCAGGAAACCATCACCAAGGGCCGGCGCGGCTACATGCCGCCCTTCGCCGAGTCGCTCGACAAGGCGCAGATCCAGGCCCTGGCCAGCTACGTCCTGTCCATGGCCGGCGAGAAGGCCGATCCGGCCAAGGCCGCCCAGGGCAAGGAACTGTTCCACTCCAACACCGCCGCCTGCTTCTACTGCCACGGCGACGACGCCAAGGGCCGCACCGACATCGGTTCCGCCAACCTGACCGACAAGGTCTGGCTGTGGGCCAACGTGCCGGGCGCCGCCGACGAGGCCGGCAAGCTGGCCGCGGTCGAGAACGTCATCACCGGCGGCCTGGCCAAGGGTGTCATGCCGTCCTGGGAAGGCCGCCTGAAGCCGGAACAGATCAAGCTCCTGACTGTCTATGTCCATGAACTGGGCGGCGGCAAGTAAACACGGGTCCATCCCGTAAACTGGAAGCCCCGGCCAGCCGGGGCTTTTTACATTTAATGCAGGTGGTAAGCGAAGTGGACAATCAAGCACAAGGCCAGGATCTCTATTTCAAACGCATTCCGGTCATGCCTCGCTCGATCAAGGGCGCCTTCCGCAACTTCAAGAACGCCATCCTGCTGCTCGGCTTCTCCGTCTACTTCCTGCTGCCCTGGCTACCCTGGGATCGCACGGGGGGGCCCTCGCAAAGCATCCTGTTCGACATCCCCGGCCGCCGCTACTACCTGTTCGACCTGACGGTCTACCCGCAGGACATCTTCTGGCTCTCCATCCTGCTGTTCATCGCCGGGGCCATCCTGTTCTTCATCACCGCCCTGGCCGGACGGGCATTCTGCGGCTACTTCTGCTTCCAGACCCTGTGGACCGATGCCTTCATGTGGATCGAGCACTGGTTCCAGGGCGAGCGCCCGGCCCGCCTGCGCCTGCATCGCCTGCCCTGGAGCAACCGGGAAAAGCTGCTCAAGGTGGGCGCCACCAAACTGGCATTCATTCTGCTGTCGTTCTGGACCGCGCTGACCTTCATCTTCTACTTCGGCTATGCGCCCGAGCTGCTGACACATTTCTTCTCCGGCCAGGCCCCGGCGGCGGCCTACATCACCGTCACCGCCCTGACCGTTTCCACCTACCTGGCCGCCGCCAGCCTGCGCGAACACGTATGCACCTTCATCTGCCCGTACGGCCGCTTCCAAAGCGCCATGTACGACGCGGAGACCCTGACCGTGCACTACGAGCGCGGACGCGGCGAGCGGGACAAGGGCCGCGCCCTCGCCCGTGCCGGCCTGCGCACCTACGACGACCGCCGCTACGCCGGCTACGGCGACTGCATCGATTGCGGCCTCTGCGTGCAGGTCTGCCCGGTCGGCATCGACATCCGCGACGGCCTCCAATACAAGTGCATTTCCTGCGGCCTGTGCGTCGATGCCTGCAACAGCATCATGGACAAGATGGGCTACCCGCGCGGCCTGGTCCGTTACGACTCCGAGGTCAACCTGAACAGCGCCAATCCGGTCGAGCCCTTCTTCGACTGGAAGCGCCTGAAGGTGATCGGCTGGGGCCTGTCCATCGTCCTGATGACCGGCTACCTGATCTACGACATCAAGCATCGATCCAGTTTCGAACACAGCATCCAGCAGATCCGCCAGCCGCTCTACGTCACCCTGTCCGACGGCAGCATCCGCAACCGCTACCAGATCCGCCTGACCAACATCTCGGGCGCCGAGGAAACCTACGCGATCGCCGCCAGGGGCCTGCCCGAGGGCGCGCTCGACCTGGGCAACTTCCATGAGGTGACCATCCGCAACGGCAAGAGCGTGATCCTCCAGGCCAGCGTGGCACTCGACCCGGAAAGGGCAAAGCAATTGAGCAGCTTCGATTTCGTGATCAGCAACCGCCATGGCGAGGTCATGATCGACCCCGCCCGCTTCTTCACCCAGCACGAAAAATGAGCCTGCTGATCAGCATCTTCGGCGGCATGCTCCTGACCGCCGTCCTCTACGCCGCCGGCCGGCTCGGCCGCCTGTCGAACTACTGGTCGGCGGTGGCCGCGGCGGCCGCCCCCTCCTTCGCCTACCTGGTCTACGCCGTCGGTCACCAGGTCGGCCTGGATACCGTGACCCTGCACGTCATCGCCTACCCGACCGTAGCGGTACTGCTCGGCATGACCAACAGCGAAAAGGCCAAGCGGCAAAGCACGGTGCACTGGGCGCCCAAGCTGCTGATCGGTTTCTTCCTGGCCCTGATGGTCATCATGGCCAGCTTCGTCTATATCGCCGGACAAGGGGTGCCGCCCGCCGTCGCCCAGCTCCTGCTGCCCGACATCGCGGGCAAAAACGTCCACACCGGCTTCGCCGGCGTGGTCGAGCACCAGCAGGATGCCGCCAAGGGCATCGGCCAGCACCTGCGCATGGAAGACAAACTGGCCAAGCTAGGCTGGCAGGTCGAGGTAAGCGGACTGGCCGACATCCACTCCGGCCAGCCGGCACCGGTCACGGTGCATATCGTCGATGCCGCCGGACGCCCCGTCGAGGCCGTGGCGGTGAGCCTGGTGCTGGGCCGCCCCGGGCAGTCCGGACAAACCCCAGTGGCCCTGGCCGGTTCCGGCGACGGCTATCGCGGCCTCCTGGCCGACCTGGAGGCCGGCGCCTGGGTGGCGCAGCTGCGCCTGGCCCGCGGCCAGGACGTCATCACCCTGGAACACACCCTGGAAGTACGCTGAAGGCTTTCGCGTTCAGGCCGTGACGGCCAGGCTGGAAACGAATTCCCTGGCCGCGTCGAGCAGTTCCGGCAGATCCGTCTCGGCCAACTCGAGCTCGGCCAGGCAGGCCTGACCCAGCTTGTCCCATTCCCGCGTCAGGCCCAGTCCGGTGAGGTCCTGGTGCAGTTTCTCCGCCAACTGGGCCAGGGCGACCTGGCGCCGGCTGGCGCCCTTGCCGCCCCCGGCATCACCATGCCAAAGCGCAGCATCGTGGTGGCGCCGGATCGCCGTGCACAACTCCTCGGGCAGCCACCAGCTCTGTGCCATCAGGGCGCCGACCACGGCATGGTTGGTCGGCACCTCGGCCTCCTCGATCGCCGTGAAGGCGTGCGTATCGCTCGCGTTCGCGCGCGCCAGCACGCTCGTATAGTCGTTGAAGCGGCGCATCATGACCGGAATGCCGCAGTCGCGGAACAGGCCGAAGGTATAGGCGTCCTCGGCGGTCACGCCATAGCGTATGCCCTGGCGCCGGGCCAGCCAGGCGGACAATTCCGCCGTGCGTTGCGAAGCGTCCCAGAAGCGCTCCAGTTGCGGGGGCAACGGGAAGATACGGCGCAGGATCAGGCCGGCCACGGCGTTGGCCGCCGTCTTCAAGCCCAGCATCATGAGCGCGTCGCGCACGTTGCGGGTCTTCTGGCGATAGCCGAAGAAGGGTGAGTTGGCCACCTTGATCAGGCCCGCCGCCAGGGCGACGTCGGACTGGATCAGCTCGGCCAGGTATTTGAAGTCGGGCTCGCCGGCCCGCGCCTCCGTGATGATCTGCTCCAGGATGCGCGGCCGCGGCGGAATGCCGATCTCGCGCAGCGAGGCCTCCAGCTGGCGGTCCAGCGCCAGGTTGTCCTGTTCCGTATCGGGTACCGAGGCGGGCAAATCGTCCATCATGGCAACCAATCGAGCAGATCGCTCTCGCTCATCGGCCGGGCGAGATGGAAGCCCTGTACGGCGGTGACGCCCGCCTCGCCCAGAAGCTGGAGTTGTTCCTCGGTCTCGACCCCCTCCGCCACCACGGCGACGCCGAGATCGCCGGCCAATTGCACCACCGCGCGGGCGACGCCGAAGGCGCGCCGGTCACGCGCGAGGTCGATGACGAAGGCCCGGTCCAGCTTGATCTTGCCGGCCGGCAAATCCTTCAGACAGGCCAGACTGGAATAGCCGGTGCCGAAATCGTCCAGGGCGAGCGGGAAGCCGGCCGACATGGCGGCACGCAGGTTGCGGCGTACCGTATCGGTGCCGTCCATGAACAGCGACTCGGTGATCTCCAACTCCATCTGGCCCGGCTCGATACCGGTATAGGCGAGGACGCCGTGCAGCGATTTGGCGAAGGCCGGGTTCAGCAACTGCACGCGCGAGACGTTCACCGCCACCTTGAGATCGAGGCCGCGCGCATGCATGCGGACGAGGAATTCCGCCGCACTGATCAGGCACCAGTCGCCCAGATGGCTGATCAAGCCGGTCTTTTCCGCCACCGGGATGAAACGGCCGGGCGGCATGACCACGCCGTCGACACGGCAACGCATGAGGGCCTCGGCGGCCAGCGGCGCACCGTCCGTGATGCGGACGATGGGCTGGTAATCGAGATAGAGACCGCCCATTTCCAGGGCCCGATGCAGGGTTTCCTCGACCGCCAGCTCCTCGCGCGCCAGGTACTTGCCGTTCCGGGCCGGCAGGGTCGCGTCGACCGACAACAGGCTGCGGCCACCGCCTTCGCGCTTCGCCTCGGTCATGGCCCGCTCGGCCCGTTCCAGCACTTCGTGGCCGTCCTCATCGGGCTGCGCCAGGGCGATGCCGACGCTGGCCGAAGGCCGCATGCGCGTGGTGCCGATGCTGAGGACCTGGTGGACCGCCCCGACCAGCTTGTGGCCCAGGCGCTCCGCCTCGTCCGGCGCTGCCTGCGGCACCAGCATGACGAACTCGTCGGCACCGACCCGGGCCAGGGACGCGCGCGCGGGTTTCACCCGCTCGAGACGACGGACCAGTTCGACCAGGATGCTGTCGCCGACGACATAACCGAAGGAATGATTGATCTGCCGAAAACGGTCGATATCCAGCCAGAGCACGGCCACACCCCGGTCCCGGCCATGGGGATCGGAAAGCAGGGAGGCGAGCCTGGCAATGCAGCCACCCCGGTCAGGCAGACCGGTCAGCCAATCGCCATTACCTCCAGGATTGTTCTGTCTCAGGGAGACAACCGCCATCGCATTGGGCCAACTGGTTTCAGCAGCAACTTAACGGCAGCGGCGATGGAAAACTTTAAGACGGCCCTAATGGCCTGGGCGCCGGCGCGCCCGCCGGAACTCCAGGGCGCCGGGCAGGAGGGAGAGGACGATGATCAGCATGATCACGGCAGTCAGGTTGTTCCTGACCAGGGGCAGGTTGCCGAAAAAGAAACCGGCCGGCACCAGGAGACCGACCCAGAGCAGGGCGCCGAGCACCGAGAAGGCGAGGAAGCGGACGTAGGTGAGGCGACCGAGTCCGCACACGAAGGGCACGAAGGTGCGCACGATGGGTACGAAGCGGGCGATGACGATGGCCTTGGCGCCATGGCGTTCCATGAACTCATGGGTGCGTTCGAGGTTTTCCCGCTTCAGCCAGCGGCTGCCCTCGAAGCGGAACAGCCGTGGCCCGGCCAGGCGGCCGACCCAGTAGTTGACGTTGTCGCCGCATAGGGCGGCGCAGATCAAGGTGGCCATCACCCAGGGCAATTCCATGCCGCCCGCCGCCGCCACGGCGCCGGCCACGAAGAGCAGGGAGTCGCCGGGCAGGAAGGGCGTGACCACGAAGCCCGTCTCCATGAACACGATCAGGAACAGCAGGCCGTAGACCCAGACGCCGTGCTCGGCCACGAACAGGGCGAGGTGCCGGTCCAGGTGCAGGGCCAGGTCGAGGACCTGGGCGAGAATCTCCATGGCTGGCGACGTCTCGCGGTCAGACCATCGCGCCCGGCTCTTCCTTCGGCGGCTTGATGAAGTCCTCGCGGGAGACGCCCAGCCACATCACGATCGGGCTCGCCACCAGGACCGAGGAGTAGGTGCCGACCACGATGCCGATGGTCAGGCAGAGGGCGAAGCCGTACAGGACCTCGCCACCCAGGAACAGCATGGCCAGCACCATCAGCAGGGTGGAGCCGCTGGTGATCACGGTCCGCGACAGGGTGGCCGTCTTGGCGTTGTCCATGATCGCGGCGATGTCGGTCATGCGGGTCTTCTTGAAGTTCTCCCGGATCCGGTCGAACACCACCACGGTGTCGTTGACCGAATAGCCCAGGATGGCCAGGACCGCCGCCAGCACGGTGAGGGAGAACTCCCACTGGAACAGCGACCAGACGCCGAGGACGATGAAGATGTCGTGGGCGGTGGCGAACATGGCGCCGACCGCGAAGCGCCACTCGAAGCGCATGGCCAGGTAGAGCATGATGCCGATCGACACCACCAGGAGGGCCAGGGAGCCGTCCTCGAGCAGTTCGTTGCCGACCTGGGGGCCGACGAACTCGACCCGGCGCAGCTGCACGGCGGGATCGACCGTCTTGAGCAGGGTCAGCACCGTTTCCGACAACTGGGCCGAGGTGATGCCCTGCTTGACCGGCAGGCGCACCAGCACCTCGCTGGCGGTGCCGAAGTTCTGCACCTGGGCGTCGGCGTGGCCGTTCCTGGCCAGGACCTCGCGGATGGCCGGGATGTCGGCGTGCTTGCCCGGATAGCCGATCTCCATCACCGTGCCGCCGGTGAAGTCGACGCCCAGGTTGAGGCCCTTGGTGGCCAGCAGGACGATCGAGCCGAGGATGCAGGCGACCGAGAAGTAGATGGTACTGCGCGCCCAACGCATGAACGGGACGTCGCGCTTGAGGTGGAACAGTTCGATCATGGCGTCTATCCCGTCAGATGGAGAGCGTGGTCAGGCGCTTGGCCCGGCCGTAGGTGAGGTTGACCATGGCGCGCGATACCGTCACGGCGCTGAACATGGAGGTCAGGATACCCAGGCAGAGCACCACGGCGAAACCGCGCACCGGGCCGGAGCCGAGCCAGAACAGGGCGATGCCGGCGATCAGGGTGGTGACGTTGGAGTCCAGGATGGTGTCCCAGGCGCGGTCGTAGCCGGCATGCAGGGCGGCCTGCGGCGACATGCCGTTGCGCAGTTCTTCCCGAACCCGTTCGGCGATGATCACGTTGGCGTCGATGGCCATGCCCAGGGTCAGTGCGATACCGGCGATACCGGGCAGGGTCAGGGTCGCCTGCATCATCGACAGCAGGGCCACCAGCAGGAACATGTTGGTGGCCAGGGCGAGCACCGAGACCACCCCGAACAGCTGGTAGTAGACCGACATGAACAGGGCGATGGCGGCGAAGCCGACCAGGGTCGAGTTGAAGCCCTTCTCGATGTTGTCGGCGCCGAGCGACGGGCCGACGGTGCGTTCCTCGACGATCTCCATCGGCGCCGCCAGGGCGCCCGCGCGCAGCAGCAGGGCGACGTCGCGCGATTCCTCGACCGAATCCATGCCGGTGATCTGGACCCGGCCGCCGCCGATCTCCTCGCGGATCACCGGGGCGGTGACCACCTCGGTCTTGCCCTTTTCGACCAGCAGGATGGCCATGCGCTTGCCGACGTTCTCGCGGGTGACATTCTTGAAGATGCGGGCGCCGCGGCCATCCAGGTTGATGTGTACGGCGGACTGGCCGTTGTTGTCGAAGCCGGGCTGGGCGTCGGTGATGTAGTCGCCGGTCAGGACCACGGACTTCTTGACGATCACCGCCCGGCCATTGCGCTCGAAATAGACCTCGGTACCGAACGGTGCCTGGCCGTTGGCGGCGGCGGCCAGGCGGGTCGGATCCTGCATGGCCTCCTCGTCGACCATGCGCACTTCCAGGGTGGCGGTACGGCCGAGGATCTCCTTGGCCTTGGCGGTGTCCTGCACGCCGGGCAGCTGGACCACGACGCGGTCGACGCCCTGCTGCTGGATCACCGGCTCGGCCACGCCGAGTTCGTTGACCCGGTTGCGCAGGGTGGTCAGGTTCTGTTGCAGGGCATATTCCTGGGTCTGCTTCTTGGCCGTTTCCTTCAGGGTACCGGTCAACCACTGGCCTTCCGCCGTCTCGCTGTCGGCCAGGACCAGGTCCGGATAGGTGGCCTCGATGACCTTGCGTGCCTCGTCGCGGGTGGCGACGTCACTGAAACGCACGGTCACCGCCTCGCCCTGGCGATCGATGCCGCCATAGCGGATCTTCTTTTCCCGCAACAGGGTGCGGATGTCGCCCTGGTAGCGCTCGGCTGCCTTCTCGAGGGCCTTGGGCATGTCCACCTGCATCAGGAAATGGACGCCGCCGCGCAGGTCCAGGCCCAGGTACATGGGCAAGGCGCCCAGCTGGGACAACCAGGCCGGCGAGGCCGGCACCAGGTTCAGGGCCACGGTGTAGCCGTTGCCGAGGGCCGTCTGCAAGGCGTCCTTGGCCTTGAGCTGGGTATCGGTATCGGCGAAGCGGGCCTTGATGCTGCGCTCGGCCATGGTCACCCCGGTGGCGGTGTAACCGGCCTGTTGCAACGCGGTCTCCACCTTGCCCATCAGGGCGCTATCCACCTTTTCCGTCGTGCGCAGCGGCGACACCTGGATCGCCGGCACCTCGCCGAAGAAGTTGGGCAGGGTGTAAACGAACCCGATCGCCAGGGCGACCAGGATGACCAGGTATTTCCAGAGGGGATAGCGGTTCATGAGTAGGCTCGTGAAGGGGGAAGGGGGAAGGGGGGAAGGGTGGCGGTCAAAGGGTGTTCCCCTTCACCTTTCACCCTTCACCCTTCACCTGTGGATCACAGATCCTTGATGGTGCCCTTGGGCAGGACGGTGTTGACGGCGCCGCGCTGGAACACGCTCAGGGTACCGCCACCGATATCCAGGGTGATGTACTGTTCGGAAATCTTCACCACCTTGCCGAGCTGGCCGCTGGAGGTGATCACCTCGTCGCCCTTCTGCAGGGCCTCCTGCATCGCCTTCGCTTCCTTGGCGCGCTTCATCTGCGGCCGGATGATCAGGAAATAGAACACCACGAAGATCACGATCAGGGGCAGGAAGCTCATGATCGGATCGGGTTGGGCGGCGTCGGCGGCGTAGGCGGGGGAAATCAACATCGTTCGGTACTCCGGATGAAAATAGCGGGGGATTCTAACATGCGGTCTTTCGGTCAATATTAAAGGCTGCCACGAACTCGACATAGCGGCCGGCCTCGATGGCCTGGCGCAACTCGGCCATCAGGGTCTGGTAGTAATGCAGGTTGTGGATGGTGTTGAGCCGCGCGACCAGCGACTCGCCGGCCCGGAACAGGTGGTGCAGGTAGGCCCGGCTGAAGTTGCGGCAGCTATAGCAACCGCAGGACGGGTCGATCGGCCCGGTGTCGGTGCGGTGGCGGGCGTTCTTGATCCGGAGGTCGCCGTAGCGGGTGAACAGGACACCGTGGCGGGCGTTGCGGGTCGGCATCACGCAGTCGAACATGTCCACCCCCTGGCCGACCGCGAAGACGATGTCCTCCGGGGTGCCGACCCCCATCAGGTAGCGCGGCCGGTCGGCCGGCAGCCGCGGCGCGGTGTGGGCCAGGATGCGCGCCATGTCCCCCTTGGGCTCACCCACCGAGAGGCCGCCGATGGCATAGCCGTCGAAGCCGATGTTGGCCAGCTCGGTCAGGGAGCGGTCGCGCAGATCCTCGTACATGCCGCCCTGGACGATGCCGAACAAGGCGTTCGGGTTGCCTGCATGGGCCGCCTTGGAGCGCTCGGCCCAGCGCAGGCTGAGTTCCATGGATATCTTCGCGGTCTGCCAGTCGGCCGGGTAGGGCGTGCACTCGTCGAAGATCATGACGATGTCCGAGTTCAGGGTGCGCTGGATCGCCATCGACTGTTCCGGCGTCAGCATCAGGCGGGCGCCGTCGATGGGCGAGTTGAACTTGACGCCCTCCTCGCTGATTTTCCTGAGATGGGTCAGGCTGTAGACCTGGAAGCCGCCCGAGTCGGTCAGGATCGGCCCCTGCCAGCGCATGAAGTCGTGCAGGCCGCCGAACGCCGAGATCACCTCCAGGCCAGGACGCAGCCAGAGGTGGAAGGTATTGCCGAGGACGATCTGGGCGCCGAGTGCCCGTACCTCGTCCGGGGTCACCGACTTCACCGTGCCGGCCGTGCCAACCGGCATGAACACCGGGGTCTCGACCACGCCGTGGGCCAGTTCCAGGCGGCCGCGGCGGGCGCCGGCGGAGGTGGCGAGGAGATCAAATTTCATCATTGTCCTTAGCGCTCGACGCCACCCTCACCCGCGCTGCCGCGCGCCCCTCGCCCCTCAAGGGCGAGGGGCTACCAGTTTGCTCCCCTCCCCCCTCCGAGGGGGA
>JAAXVP010000317.1 GCA_013335435.1 Thiobacillus sp.
CTTCACCGACAAGCCCGATTTCCTGATCGGCAACAGCTACGGCAAGTACATCCAGCGCGACACCCTGCATAAGGGCAAGGAGTTCGAGGTTCCCCTGATCCGCCTGGGCTTCCCGATCTTCGACCGTCACCACCTGCACCGCATGACCACCATGGGCTACGAGGGCGCGATGTACATGCTCACCACCCTGGTCAACGCGGTCCTGGAGCGCCTGGACGAGGAAACCCGCGGCATGGGCACCACCGACTACAACTACGACCTCGTGCGCTGACGCGCACGTGAAGGGTAGAGGGGGAAGGGAAAAGGGTAGGCCGGCAAGCTGGTTCACACCCTTCACCCTTGACCCTTCCCCCTTCACTGTTCCAAAGGAACCGATATGGCCAACATCATGATCCGGCGCGGCAACCAGGGCGAATACGTGTTCTACCTGCCCAAGCGCGATCTCGAGGACACCATCGTCTCGATGGAGTTCGACACCCCGGAAAAGTGGGGCGGCGAGATCAAGCTGAACAACGGCGGCGCCTACTTCATCGAACCCCAGGCCGCCCCCGAACGCCTGCCCTACTCGGTGCGCGCCAAGCGCCTCGACGCGGCGGAATGAACTGAAAGGAAACCATCATGGCACTGAAGATCGATCCCAACCTGTGCACCTCCTGCGGCGATTGCGAACCCGATTGCCCGACCACCTCGATCAAGCCCAAGAAGGGCGTCTACGTCATCAACGCGGAAACCTGCACCGAGTGCGAGGGCGATTACGACAAGCCCAAGTGCCAAGCGGTCTGCCCGGTCGACGACTGCATCATCGCGGCCTGAAAGACTGTGACAGAGTGACGGGTGACAAAGTGACGGACACCGTTACCCGCTCCTGTCACTCGTCACTTTGTCACCCTGTCACGGGAGTCATGCAATGACCACCATCAGCAAAGGCGCCGCGTTGCGCATCGCCCTGGCCGCCAAGGTCCTGGAAGGGGTGGACCCGCGTGCCTTCACCATCAAGCTGGCCGAGAAGCTCGACCTGCCCATCACCGAAGACAAGCTCGCCGCCGTCACGGTGGCCGAGATCAAGCTCCTGCTCACCGGCGAGGAGAGCGTCGAGCCCGACCAGGACATGGCCTCGATCAAGCTCGCCGTGCGCTACCTGTGGGGCGACAACGGCGACGATTCCGACGTACCCAAGCCGGTCCCCTACGGCGACGGCGAGATACCCGACAGCCTGCGCGTCGCGGTGGCCTCCAACACGGCCGACAACCTCGATGGCCATTTCGGCTCCGCGCTGCGCTTCCTGGTCTACCAGGTCGGCAAGGACGAGATCCGGCTGATCGATGTCCGCCCCACGCTGATCGCCGACGAAGCCGAGGACAAGAACGTCGCCCGCTCCGAGCTGATCAACGACTGCCAGATCGTCTACGTGCAATCGATCGGCGGCCCGGCCGCCGCCAAGGTGGTGCGCGCCGGCGTCCACCCGGTCAAATTCCCGCAGTCCGGCCCGGCCGGTGCCGCGCTTGCCCGCCTGCAAACCGCCCTGGACGCGCCGCCGCCCTGGCTGGCCAAGATCATGGGCGTCGAGGCGAAAAGCCTGGCCCAGTTCGCCACCGAGGAGGAAGAGGCTTGATCGCTCCGGACACCCTGGCCAAGGTCGCCGCCCAGGTCGAGGCCGTCGGCCTCGCCGAGGCCACCGTCGCGGCCCTGCGCCAGGCCTGGCCCGGGGTGCATTTCACCTTCTGCGCCGAAGACGACATCCCGGCCCGGCTCAGCCCGGCCGCCGAGGGCAAGGACTTCGGCATCTACCTGGTCAGCGGCGCCGAGCACTGCGTCGCCTTCACCGACCATCTCGAGGCCGCCACCGGACTGGTGCTGGCCGCCCGTTACGAGGAAGACTGAGGAGTTCGCCGCCATGGGGTTCCGTCTAGACACGCCAGCCGTTATAAAGCACATGGACATAACGGGTACGGCGCTACTGGCGACGAGCGGGCGACGCACCGGCCCCAACCTGCTGGAAAAGATTGCCGAACTGGGGTCGCTGCGCGACGCCGCCAACAGCCTGGGCCTGGAGGAAGATCTGGCCTGGCATTACCTGGTAGCCGCCAACAACCTGGCCGACCAGCCCCTGATCCAGGCCCTGGCCCCCGACCCGGTACCGACCTGCCATGCCCGCCGCCTGCTCGGCCACGCCGATGACCTGGCCGTGGCCTTCGAACGCTTCCTGGACGCCCCCGGGGGCGGTGCCTTCCGCCAGTTCCAGCAACGCCACCAGTTCCTGCGTCGTCTGGCCGCCCGCACCAGTGCGCGCAACCAGTTCTACTGTCGCATCCATGCCGTACGCCGCGAACGGGTCAATGCCGTCGTCACCCTGGACCTGGGCGGCGGCGACCGCCTGGCCGCCCACATCACCTCCCGCAGCGCCGAGGAACTCGGCCTGGTGGCAGGCCGCGCCTGCCATGCCTTGGTCGAACCCGGCTGGGTGGAGGTGCGCCCCGAACTCCCGGCGGCCCCGATCCGGAACTGCCTGCGCGGCCGGATCGTGCGCATCGAGGACGATCCGGTCGATTCCGAAGTGGCCATCGAACTGGCCGGCGGACGCATCGTCCTGGCCACCCTGAGCCGCGCCGAGATCGCCGACAAGGAACTGCGCCGGGGCCGGACCGTGCATGCCCTGATCCAGGCGTCGCAGATCATCCTGGCGGTCGACGCGCCGCCGGCCACCGACCTCCGAGGAGAAACGCCATGAGCCGAGACTTGAGCTACGACCTGCTGATGCAAGCCTGCCGCGACCACGAAGACCCGATCGCGCGCGCCCTGGCCGGTGCGCTGGACGCCGCCGCACGCGGCGTCATCCAGGCCCCCAGCCCGACCCTCGGGCTCGACGGCGAACGTTTTCGCGCCCTGATGAAACGCCACTTCCCGATCCTCGACGAAGCCGATTACACCGGCTGCGAGGCCCTGCCCGAAGGCGAATTCGACGACCTGGTCCAACTCTTCCTGGCCCACCGCAGCCACGACGGTCCGGAGGCCGACTGGCTGGCCTACGCCATCGCCAGCGCCTGCATGGGTGGCGACCATCTCTACCAGGATATGGGGTTACCCAACCGGCAGGCCCTGTCCGACCTGCTCAATCAGCACTTCACCGCCCTGTTCGCGAAGAACGTCGGCAACATGAAGTGGAAGAAGTTCTTTTACAAGCAGCTCTGCGACCGGGCCGAGGTGCACGTCTGCCAGGCGCCGTCGTGCCAGGCTTGCAACGACTACATGAACTGTTTCGGCCCCGAGGACGCGACCTTCCCGACCGGCCTGGCGCCGGCCGGGATGCCCGCTTGAGCACCCCGGCGGTCGCGCGCTCAGGCCTTGGTGGCCAGGATGACGTGCGAGGCCTTGACGATGGCGGACACCGGCTTGCCGATGTCGAGGGCGAGCGATTCGACGCTCTCGTTGGTGATGATGGCGTTCACGGTCAGGCCGCCCGAGGTCTCCATGGTCACCTCGGTGTTCACGGCCCCCTTGACCAGACGGCTGACGTTGCCGCGCAGGTGGTTGCGGGCACTGGTCTTGAGGCCGGAATCGTCGGTCATCAGGATCACCCGGATCGACTCGCGCACGTTTTGCTCGCCTTCCGACCAGGCGATACGCCCATCCGAGCCGATGCGGGGCGGGAAGCTGATGCCGCGCCCAAACAGGCGGGCGGCGGCGCTGTAGGCCTGCTGCTGGCCCACCAGCCCGTGCGCGACCAGCATGACGCCGTGGGGCACATCCCCGAGCAGCGACGCCGTTGCCTTGTCCTGATGGGGCGTGTAGTTGAAGTGCACGTACGACGAGCCCACTTCCGAATGGTTCCGCCGGTCCGTGCCGCCGGCCATGAGGCAATCGCAGACGTTTACCAGACTGCCCGGCGTCACAAACGGCAT
>JAAXVP010000041.1 GCA_013335435.1 Thiobacillus sp.
AGCAGCACGGCCGCGCCGAGCAGGGCCAGAAGCAGGGCGAACAGACCTGGCGCGGCGCCGTGGAACACCGGTTGCGGCAAGCGCGCCAGCCACTCCAGCCCGGCCATGACCACGCCGATCAGCGCATGCGCCAGGATGGCCAGGGCATCCCACGGCAGCAGCGCCGCCAACAGGCTGGCCGGCACCGCAACCAGGCTGATCAGGGGGATGGCAAAGGCGTTGGCCAGCGGCGAGACCAGCGACACCTCGTGGAACAGGGCCAGCAGAACCGGGGTGAGCGCCAGGGTCACCGCCCATTGCGCCGCCGCCCAGGTGCGCCAGGCCGGCAAGGGGCGCAGGCGACCGCTGCCGGCCCACAACAGCGCCGCCACATCGCCGAAGGACAGCCAGAAACCGGGAGAGAACGCCGCCCAGGGATCGATCAGCACCACCGCGGCCAGCGCCGCCGCCAGCAGGCGCGAAGGGCTGCCGTTGCGGTCCAGCAGAGCCATCAGGGCGGCACCGGCCAGCATGTACAGAGTGCGCTGCGCGGGAATGCCGAAACCGGCCAGGGCGGTGTAGGCGGCGGCGGCAAGGAGGCCCAGCAGCGCGCCCGCCTTGCGCGCCGGCAGGCGCAACGCCAGGCCCGGAACGCGTCGCCACAGCGCCTGCGCCAGGGCATAGACCAGGGCGGAAAACAGGGTGATGTGGAGGCCGGAGATGCTCATCAGGTGGGTCACCCCGGTCTGCCGGAACAGGGTCCATTGCTGGCCGGAGATGGCATTCTGGTCGCCCAGCGCCAAGGCCGTGACGATGCCGGCATACTGGCGGCCGGCCAACGCCGCACGCAGGCGGTCGCGCATGGCCCCGCGCCAGCCGTCGATGACCCCGGCCAGGCTGGATGGACAAGCGAGCGCCGGCCGGACCTCGCCGACCAGATAGCCCTGGGCGCGGATGCCGCGCTCCAGCAGCCAGCCTTCATAATCGAAGCCGCCCGGATTGACGCTGCCGCGCGGCTGGCTGAGCCTGGCGGTCAGGCTGACGCACTGTCCCGCCATGGGCGCGGCCGGCGGCATCGGCCCGAAGGCGTAGCCGCCGACCTGGACCCGGCGCGGCACCCGTGCACCCGGCGTGGCGACATCGGCGACATCGATGACCGCCCGCCAGCCGCGCGGGGTCGTCTCGGGCAAGCCGGCGACGCGGCCGGTCAGGACGACGTCGCGGCCCTGCCAGAGGGCCGGCAACTGGTCGGCCAGGCGCAGCTCGGCACGCCAGGCGGCATGGAAATAGCCGACCAGGCCGGCAAGCAGGACGACCAAGGCGCGACGCGACCAGGCCACCGGCAACAGTCCGGCCATCAGCGCGGCGGGCGGCAACAACCAGGCCCAGCGCAGGTCCGGCAGCTCCGGCCGGGTCTGCAACCAGGCCGCGCCGGCGACGAAGGCCAGGATCAGCAGGCGCAATGGCACGGCGGCCGTTCCAGACTAGAATGCATTCCCATCCCCCCAGTCATCCCCGCACGATGCCGCGCAAGCACTTCCGGAAATACCTGCCCGATCACGCCACGATCCGCGAGCATCGGCACCTCAGGCACTTCCAGCCCCTGCTGCGCCATCCCAACCTGTGGCACCTGAACCGCCACTCGGTCGCCGGCGGCGTCGCGGTCGGCCTATTCGCCGGCCTGATACCGGGGCCGTTCCAGATGCTCTCGGGCGCCATCCTGGCGATCGTGTTCCGGGTCAACCTCCCGGTGGCCATGGTGACCACCTGGTATACCAATCCCTTCACCTGGGGGCCGCTTATCGTCGCGGCTTACTGGCTGGGCTCGCTGTTCACCGGCGAGACCCTGGCCCAGGCGATGCCGCCCGACTTCGACTGGAGCGGCGGCCACTGGTCCTCGTTCATGCCGGAATTATGGCAGTGGTTCAAGGGCTTGGGTGAGACCTACGTGATCGGCAGCGTCCTGCTCGGCCTGATCCTGGCCGCCCTCGGCTACGTCGCCGTGCAGGTGGCCTGGCGGCTCTACATCCTGGCCTACCTGAAGCGCCGCAAGCAGCGGCGTCAAGCCTGAACCAAGGCCCCGTCGCGCAGTTCCAGCACCCGCTGCATGCGGGCGGCCAGATGGGGGTCGTGGCTGACGATCAGGAAGCTGATGCCGTGCTTCTCGTTGAGACCGATCATGGTGTCCTGGATGCGCTCGGCGGTATGGCGGTCGAGGTTGCCGGTCGGCTCGTCCATGAGCACGCAGGCCGGCCGCGTCACCAGGGCGCGGGCGATGGCGGCGCGCTGGCGTTCGCCGCCGGACAACTCGCCCGGACGGTGGTGCAGGCGGTGGCCGAGGCCGACCTCCTCCAGCCAGGGCTGCGCGGCCGCCAGGGCGGCCGCCCTGTCCATGCGCCGGATCAGGAGCGGCATGGCGACGTTCTCCAGGGCGGTGAACTCGGCCAGCAGGTGGTGGAACTGGTAGACGAAGCCCAGGCCGTTATTGCGCAGCAGGCCGCGCTCGCGCTCGCCCATGCGCCAGATGTCCCTGCCCTGGACCTCGACCGTGCCGGCATCCGGCTTGTCGAGACCGCCCAGTACGTGCAACAGGGTGCTCTTGCCCGAGCCGGAAGCGCCGACCACGGCGACCCGCTCGCCGGCGGCGACCGCCAGGTCGACCTTGGCCAGGACCGGGACCTCGATCTTGCCCTGCCAGTAGCTCTTGGAGAGGCCGGAACAGGCCAGGACGGCATCACTCATAGCGCAGCGCCTCCGCCGGCTGCACGCGCGAGGCGCGCCAGCTCGGATACAGGGTGGCCAGGAAGGCCAGCAGGAGCGACACCCCGGCAATGGTGGCGACATCCGACCAGATCACCTTGGAGGGCAGTTCGGAGATGTAATAGACGTCGGCCGGGAACAGGTCGATACCCACCGCGCGTTCGATGAACGGCACCACGGTCTCGACGTTGAGGGCGAGCAGTATGCCAAGGGTCACGCCGATTACCGTGCCGATCACCCCGATCAGGCTGCCCTGGACCATGAACACCTTCATGATGCTGGCCGGGCTGGCCCCCAGGGTGCGCAGGATGGCGATGTCCGGCTGCTTGTCGGTGACCGCCATGACCAGGGTGGAAACGATGTTGAAGGCCGCCACGGCGACGATCAGGAGCAGGATGATGAACATCATGCGCTTCTCGATCGCCACGGCGCGGAAGAAGTTGGCATGGCTCATGGTCCAGTCCGAGATGTAGAAGTCGCCGACCAGGGTATGGGCCAGGTCGCGGGTCACCCAGGGCGCCCGGTCCATGTCGGCCAGCTTGAGGCGCAGGCCGGACACGGCATCGCCCAGGCGGTACAGGCGGGCGGCGTCGTCGATGTGCATCAGGGCCAGGCCGGCGTCGTACTCGTACATGCCGATGGAGAACAGGCCGACCACGTTGAACTGCTTCATCCTGGGCAGCAGTCCGGCCGGGGTGACCACGCCCTGGGGCACGATCACGGTGACCTTGTCGCCTACCGTGACGCCGAGCGCGGACGCCAGGTCGGCACCCAGGACGATGTTGAATTCGTGCGTCTTCAGGTCGGCCAGCTTGCCGATCCGCATATGGGCGCCGATGTCGGTGACCTGCTCCTCCTGGCCCGGCAGGATGCCCCGGATCATCGCCCCCTTGGTGTTCTGGCCCATGGCCAGGAGGCCCTGGCCGGCGACATAGGGCGCGAAGCCGCGCACCTCGGGATGCTTGCGCGCCTGCTCGGCCAGGCCGGGCCAGTCGGCCAGGCGCTCGCCGGGACCGGAGATTTCCATGTGCGCGGCGACACCCAGGATGCGGCTGCGCAATTCTTCCTGGAAGCCGTTCATCACCGACAGCACGACGATGAGCGCCATGACGCCCAGCGCAATGCCGGCCATGGAGACGCCGGAAATGAACGAGATGAAGTGATTACGCCGCTTGGCGCGGGTATAGCGGAGACCGATCCAGAGTTCGTAGGGGAGCATCCGCGGCAGTCTGCCACAGGCCGCGCCCGGCCTCCAGCGTGTTCAGCGATATTGCGCCCGGGCCAATACCTGGCGTTCGCCCGCGCAGGAACACATGACCTCGCGCTCGCGCAACATGGCCAGGTAATTATCCAGGTAGGCCCGGAGCGCTTCCGGTTCCCGCAGGCTGGCCAGGGTCTGCTTGTGCTGCTGGCATTCCGTCTCGGTCATCAGCCGGCTGCACCCGGACGCCGCCGCATCGTTCGCCCCGGCCTGGCCGGCCAGGGCGAACCCAACTACAAGCATTAATGAAGTACCTGCTTTCATGATCCGCCCCCGCGTCTGGTTTACATATACCCGATTATATTTGTCGGGTATATGAAATCAACGCTGACGGAAACAGGGTTATTCGCCGATCACGTGCGCGGCGATCTTGCGGACATGGCTGTGATGGCGGTGTTCGAACAGGTAGATGCCCTGCCAGGTGCCCAGCATCAGATGGCCGTCGTAGACCGGGATGGACAGTTGGGCCTGGGTCAGGGTGGCGCGGACGTGGGCCGGCATATCGTCCGGCCCTTCCAGGATGTGGCTGTACAAGGGATCGTGCTCGGGGACCAGGCGCGCCATGAAGGCCTCCAGGTCGCGCTGCACGTCCGGGTCGGCGTTCTCCTGGATCACCAGGCTGGCCGAGGTGTGGCGGATGAACAGGGTCAGGAGGCCGTCGCGGATGCCGGTCTCCTCCAGCCAGCGCCTGACCTCGTGGGTGAAATCCAGGAGGCCCTGGCCGCGGCTGGCGATCTCGAACTGGGTGAATTTCTGGCGCATGGCGGGATTGTAAGGCCGCCGGGCGTCAATAGATCGCGCCACCCGATTGGGTCGAACTCAGGACACCATTAATTGCGTTTACCTTGTAATGGGGGGTACCGGCGGTAGACCAATCCACATCCCCGACATTGAAAGTTCCGGAGGCGTTGATGCGGTACACGCCGACATTCGTGTACGTGAGCGGCATCTTCGCCTTGCAGGTCTCAGGTGCACCCGGCGCTTTAAGGAAATACACGTTACCCTTGCCCACCACACTTCCCATGCCCGTCTCATCGATCAACAAAGCCGTTTCCTCGTCGACCGAGATGCCGCGTGGCATTTCGACACCGTAATCCTTGTTGACGCGGCACAGGAAGGCGAGATCCCGCCCCATACGATCCCGAGAACCGAAATGTGGGTCGCCGATTACCCCAGCCAAGTCGGGCAGGTTCACGAAATCGTGGCTGAACGACATGTACTTGTTGTACGGGTTGGCCAGGGCCTGCGCCGAGGTCACGCCCTGGCTGGCCAGGGCTGAATAAATGTATTGCGTCAGCACATTCAAACCGGCACTCGTACCACCGATCGGCACGCCGGCAGCAACCATTGAATTCAAGGCATTCTGAACCTCGGTGTTCGCCCAGTAATTGATGTAATTGGACTGGTCGCCGCCGGCGATCCAGATCGCCTCCGCATTCAGGATGATGTTTTTGACGCGGGCATCATTGGCGGCGGTCACCGTGGGGATGATCAGGGTCGCGACCGAATTCAGGCCCGGGCACAAGCTCTGGACATATGGGTTGTAGGCGTCCGTACCGGTCGCCCGGATGACCAGGAAATCGCCCTTGCCCACCCGGTTGCACATCCACTTGAAGGCGTCGTCGACGTCGTAGCCGCCGCCCATAAGAACCATACCGCCCGGCAGACCGGCAACAGAAACGTTGTCAGGGCTGCCGATCCGTGCGTAGGTGTAGGGAAGCTTGCCGGCCAGAACCGAAAAACTGCACAGCATCGCAATCAGAAACCAGGCCCACTTTTTCATGGCTATCTCCAAAAATCCGTTTTATTTATAGGGTTGCCACACGCCGCGCACAACACCATCCAGCACCCATCCGACAGACGGAAAAATACGTTACAGCCTATTGGGAACCTCGAAAAACCGTCATTCCCGCGAAGGCGGGAATCCAGCCTGTTGATTTTACTGGGCTCCCGCTTTCACGGGAGCGACGAAACCAGGGTTTTTCGAGGTGCCCAATTATCTATATTTTGTTTTTATGAAAATCGTCCAGCTTCTCATACCAGCCCAAGATCGCGCGCCACCAGCGCCGCCTCGGCACGCGAGCAGACGTTGAGCTTGCGGTAGATATCCTTCACGTAGCCGACCACGGTATGGGCGGAGAGCCCCAGCAGGTTCGCGCACTCCCTCTGCGTAAGCCCTTTTGAGATGAAGCGCAACACCTCGAGCTCGCGCTCGGTCAGCGTCGGTTGCTCGCTCTCCACCGGCTGGAAGAAGGTCAGCATGCGCCGGGCGATGGCCGGCGACAGCGGCGGACTGCCGCCGGCGATGCCTTGCAGGGCCTGGACGATAACCTGGATGGGCTGGTCTTTGAGCAGGTAGCCGCTGGCGCCGGCGCGCAAAGCCGGGAACACGTGTACGTCGTCGTCGTAGATGCTCGCCACGACGCACAGGGTCTCCGGGCGGGCCTTCTTGAGTTCCTCGATGAAACTGACGCCGGAACCATCCGGCAGCCCGAGGTCGATAAGGGCGATATCGGGAGTGAAATCGGACGAGGGCTGCGCGACCAGCTTCTGGCGCGCCTCCTGCAGGCAGTAGGCCGTTTCGAGGACAATGCCCGGAAAGGCCTCGGTCAGCGTCCGGGCAAGCCAGGCCTGCAACTCCGGCAAGTCTTCGAGGATGAAACCGCGTTGAAAGGATTCGGGCATAGTCGTGTCCTGGGCAGGCGCCCATCATAGCCGTTCCGCCGTTCGGCACACCCCCGCGTTCGCGGGTGATGGGCAAGGCAATCGCCGATCGAAAACCTCACTCCTCGCCGATCTTCGCCAGCGCCACTCGCAGCCGTACCTCGCAACCGCGGGGCTGGGCAGACTGCCAAACGATCCCGCCACCAAGTTGCTCGGCGCGCTTGCGCATGTTGATGAGGCCCTTGCCGGGACGCTGGATAGGCTCCGGCAGACCGCGCCCGTCATCCGTCATGCTGATGTCCAACTCACCGGAGAGACTTTGGATGGCCACCGTCAGGGTGCTGGCCTGGGCGTGACGCAGGACGTTGGAGGCGCCCTCGCGCAGGATGCGGCCAAGGTGCATGGCCGTGGGCGGTGCCACCACCACGAGAGGCAGGTCGAAGGCCTGCCGCCAAACCAGGTTCAGTCCAGCAGCGCTCAGGCGGCCCTCCATTTCCGCACGCCAGTCTGCCAGCCATTCGGAAAGCGGCACAGGGTCACGACTAGAATGCGTAACCACGTCGCGCAAATCCTGCAGGGCGGCGCGCGCGGTATCGGCGCGTTGTGGCGACTCCGCGCCAACGACCAGGGAAAGGAGCTTGGCGCCGATGTCGTCGTGCAGGTCGCTGTAGACCCGTCTACGTTCCTCGCTAGCGCCGCGCTCGTAAGCGTCGCGGTTGGCGGCGGCCTCGGCCAACAGCGTGCAGAGTGCCTGGGCAAAGGCCACATCGCGTGGATTGAACAGGCGCTTGCCCTGGCCAGCGTAGCGCAGTTCGCGCGCCTGCAAGCCACCACAGGCAGGAATTTGCAGTGCCAGGCCGTCATCGGCGAGTTGGCTATAAGCAAGCGTGGCATTGTGGGCGGCCACCAGCAGCGGCTCGAACAGCCTGCGCAGCAGATGCTGCCAGCGTTGTTCGCGGCCCTCGGCGGAGACAGTGAAGGCGATGCCGATGAGATCGGGCAGTACCACTTCCAGCTGTGCAACGGGCCGTCCGGCCATGCGCTGCCAGAGCCATTGCCGGAAGGGAAAATAAAGCCAGCCGCCGATGAACAACGCCCAGCCCAACGAGAACAAGGGATCCAGATGCAGTATCCAGACCAGCAGCAGATCAAGCCCGGCCACCGCTACCGCGCTGACCACGGTGAGCAGGATGCGATAGGACCACTGGTCCAGTTCGAATATCCGGTAGCGGCTGATGCCCAGAGCCAGGCTCAGATAGATGAGCAGCAGGAAACCGGCGGCGTAGCCGATCGGAATCAGGGCCGGCTGGCCCAACAGCATCGGCCCGATGGTGGTGAACACGAACAACCAGCTGGACAGCAGAAACGAGAGCAGGAACCAGCGCAGGGCGGCCCGGGCCAGCGGCTGCCGACGGCTGCGATGCCAGTGCACCCCGGACAGCAGACTGACGATCAATATCTGGACGATCAAAGGCAGATCGACGCCCCAGGCCTGGTCCGGCCACATTCCGACGGCATCGAGCAGCCACCAGGGCACGAACACCACCGGGGCCCAGAGCAGATGGCGCGGCGCCAGCAAGGGCTGCGGGTAGCAGAGAAGCAGGTCGATGAGGGCACAGCCGTAAAGAAAAGCGGCACCGTGGTTGAGGATATCCAAGCCATGCAGCAGATCGCCGGACATGGCCAGTTCACGGTTGACATAGACGGCGTTGACGCTGATGGCGACGAACATCGTCCAACCGGTAACGGCGAACAGGCGCGCGGCCAGGTCCTGGGGCCGCAATACGAACACCCAGCTGGCGATGAGGCCGCCGCCCAGCGCGCAGGCAAACTCGAACCAGAGCAAACCCGGCAGGGCGCCAAGCGGGCGCGGCTCGGGTGTAACACGGGTATCATGGATATCGCCATCGGCGCCCTGCCAGACCAGTTGCAGCGTAGCGCCGGCGAGCATATTGGAGATTTCAGTCTGGCGCTGGAAAAAGCGGCGCACCTCGGCGTAGGAGGTCAACTGATCGGGATCGGGGGTGAGGTCGAGGGCATCCAGTTCGAGACGTTGCCCGCCGTGACCGAGCGCCAGCAAACGGCCGGGCTGCAAGGCGGCGGCTGGACCGTGCGGCGTCACCCCGACGATGTCGACACCGCCACTGGCCTGCGCGGAAGCCCGTAAGTCAAGACCGAGCCAGGGCGGCTGCAGAGCCAACCAGATGGCGAGGATAATGCCTAGCAACCCCATGAGCGTGGCGATCAACAGCAGGCGGGCGGGTTTCCAGGCGGGAATCACGGTAGCGGGGTTCGCGTGGGGCGTTGACCGATGCTAGCACGGCCAACCGACCCCGTACTTGCCTGCCGGGAGGCGGGGCGCCGAGGGGCACCCCGCCATGGCCTACTGGATCGCGCGGATGGCGCTGTAGTTGTCGGTCAGGTACAGCTTAGAACCGATTCGTGTGATCCCGCCCAGCATGTTGAAGCGGGCGGCATCGCCGGTACCGTCGACCGAGCCCGCCGTGCCGCCGGCCAGGGTGGTGACCGTGGCCGTGGCGATGTCGATCTTGCGTACCAGGAGGTTGTAGTCGGTGACGTAGAGATAGGTGCCATCGCTGACGATGCCATCCGGGTGATAGAAGAGCGCGGCGGTGCCGACACCGTCGCGGGTACCCGCGTTACCGGCCGATCCGGCCAGGGTAGTGACGACGCCAGTGGCGATCTCGATCTTGCGGATCGTCGAGTTGAAGCCATCCACCACGTATAGATTGCCGCCATCGGCGGTAATGCCACGCGGCTGGTTGAAGGAAGCGGCGGCACCCGTCCCGTCTGCGCTGCCGGACGAGCCCGAGCCTGCCAGGGTGGTGACCGCGCCGCTGGCGAGAACGATCTTGCGGATGACGTGGTTCAGGGTATCCGACACGTACAGGTTGGCACCGTCGTTGGTGATGCCGACCGGGGAGTGGAAGCGCACCGTCGAGCCGGTGCCATCGACCAGCCCCCAGCCACCGCCCGCACCAGCCAGCGTGGACAGGGCGCCGCTGGCGATGACCAGCTTGTAGATACTGCTGCGATTGTTGTCGGCGATATAGAGGTTGGTGCCATCGCTGGTGATGCCTTGCGGGCTGGTCAGGCCGCTGCTCGGCAAGGTCGAGACCGTAGCGTTGGCGGTATCGATCTTTCGTATGGCCGAGTTGCCGATGTCGGCGACATAGAGGTAGGTGCCGTCGTTGGTGATGCCGGCGCCGCTGAAGTTGACGCCGTTGACGAAATCGAAGCGCGCCGCACTGCCGACGCCATCGACCAGGTTCGATGTCATGGGCTGGGCGATGGCTGCGCCGGCCAGGCTGCTCACCACGCCGGTGCCGGCCACCGTGGTGAATACCGTACCGCTGGTGACGCCGCTCGGGCAACTGGAAACGCTGGAGTAGGTGTAGCTGGGCGCGCCGGCAACAGCAATGTAACTCGCCGCGCTGTTGTGCATGCCGGCCGCGTCGCAGGTGAAGGGAGTCGGCAGACTGGCATAGCAGACCTTGGCATTCGGATATTGCGAGGTTGAGCCATCGATCAGACAGGCCGAGCTTGAGCCGCCACCCGACGCGGCCGTGACCGTGAAGCTGCCGACGCTGACTGAGCCGGTGCCATCGAAATTCGACAGCGTGATGGTGGTGCCGCCAACTGCCAGTCCGGATGGCACGGTGACGACAATCGAAGTTGCAGTCGCCGAAGAAACCGTGGCCGTGGTCGTGCCGAACTTGACCAAGGGTGCCGGCGTGAAATTTCCCAGGTTGGTGCCGCTGATGGTGACGGTGCTGCCGACCCCACCGGAACTGGGCGTATAGGAAGAGACGGCCGGCGTGTTGCCGCTACCGCCCGAGCCGGCGCCGAAACTGCCGGAAGGCAAGGTCATGCCGCCGAAACCACTATGGGCGCCCTGGAACGTGCTCATGGCGGCAGCCAGGTCGCTGGCCAGGGTGCCGCAACTGTTCGTGTCCGCCAGACAGGCTTCGATGGCCTGCAAGGCCTGGGCCAGGCTGGTACCGGGCGGCAAGCCATTGAGGTACTGGGATATCGTCGCCAGGGCCAGGGCATAGGTCTTCTGATCGGCACTGGCGCCGCCGGGGATATTGAGGGCGTCGACCGGCTGGTTGGCGACAATGTCGGCCACACCGAAATTGCTCTGTACGCTGGCTATGGCCGCCTGGATGTTGGCCGTGGTCAGGCCGCCCGTGTTGGCATTGGCCAGTCGGTAAGCGAGTTCCGAGAGTGCCGTGACGGCGGCGGTGTTGACTCCGCTGGTGGCGCTGGCCAGCATGGCGTGGAGCGGCGTAGCGAGGGTCACGGTCGCACCCGTGGCCTCGTCCGTGTAATCGCCACCTGTCGCTTCCAAGAGGACCGGACCGGTGTAGGTGCCGAAGTCGATCAAGTAGGCACCGGTGCTGGACGTTATGGCGCAGGTGCCCAGTTGTGCGCCTTTGGCACCATTGCTGATGGCATAGGCACAGACTTGGGCGCTGTTGAGCGGGCCTTTGCTGGCCACGCCGCTGGCACTTCCGGAAGCGGCTGACGGGGAGGATGAGCTGCCGCCACCGCAACCGGCCAGCACGGCCGACAGGAATGCGCTACCGAGTAGCACGACAAGCGTCTTGAAGCGTAATTCCATGACCAGCACCCCATTTGGTTAATCGACGCGTAAAGGTCTCGCGTACGGTGAGAGATGCTAAGTGGGGAACCCCCGTTCGTGACCCCCGTGGACGCGGGGTTGCCCGCCGAAGCGGGCAGTGGGTCGGCTAGCCGCGGAGTCGCCTGGCTTGGAGCTATGGAGTTCGCGTCTCGGTCGGCATCACCGCCCGGCTCCATTCGGCAGCCACCTGAGCAGTGCCTTGTAGAGCAGGTCGGGATCGACCGGCTTGGCGACGTAATCGTCCATGCCGGCAGCCAGGCAGCGCTGGCGGTCCTCGTCGAAGGCATTGGCGGTCATGGCCAGGATGGGGGTGGCGGCGCAGCCGGGCAACCGGCGGATCGCACGGGTGGCATCGAGGCCGTCCATCACCGGCATCTGCATGTCCATCAGGATCAGGTCGTACCCCTCCCGCCCCGCCATATCGACCGCCTGGCGGCCGTTCTCGGCCAGGTCGACGACCAGTCCGGTACCCTCCCTGAGCAGGTCCAGAGCGACTTCCTGGTTGATCGGGTCGTCCTCGACGAGCAGGATGCGCTGGCCGCCGTGGTCGCTGCGCAGGTTCTGCTCCAGGCCCGAACCCGCCGGCGTCGGTGGCGCCTCGGTCGCCGCCTCGGCCGCCTTGCCGAGGCGGACCGTGAGCCAGAACGTGCTGCCCTGGCCGGGCTGGCTGGCCACCCCGACCTCGCCCCCCATCAACTCCGCCAGCCGCTTGTTGATGGCCAGCCCCAGTCCGGTGCCGCCGAACCGGCGCGTGGTCGAGCTGTCCGCCTGTTCGAACGGCCGGAACAGGGTCGCCAGCTTGTCCGGGCCGATACCGATGCCGCTGTCCCGGACCTCGAAACGCAACCGGATGTCCTTGGCGCCCTCCTCCAGCACCCTGGCGCGCAGGCTGATCTGGCCGGCATCGGTGAATTTCACCGCGTTGCCGAGATAGTTGAGCAGGGCCTGGGCCAGGCGCGTGGGATCGCCGACCAGGTGACGCGGCACCCTGTCCAGATCGACCAGGAAGGCCAGGCCCTTGGCCTGCATGCGCTCGTTGACCAGGGAACGCAGGTTGGCGACCAGTTCGCCGAGCTCGAACGGCACCTGTTCGAGCACCATGCGGCCGGCCTCGATCTTGGAGAAGTCGAGGATGTCGTTGATCAGACTGAGCAGGTGGTTGGCGGCCCCGGCGATCTTGGCCAGCTTGTCCTGCTGCTCGGGGTCGGCGGCGCCGCGCTGGAGCAGGTAGGTCATGCCCAGGATGGCGTTCATCGGCGTGCGGATCTCATGGCTCATGTTGGCCAGGAAGGCGCTCTTGGCCTGGTTGGCCGCCTCGGCCGCCAACTTGGCCTCGATCAGGGCCTGCTCGGCCGCCTTCTGGGCCGTGATGTCGTGCATGGACGCCACGGCGCCGATCTTGTTGCCGTCCGGGTCGGTCATCACCTGGCCCGAGGCCAGCAGGATCCGTCGGCTGCCGTCGACATGCTCGATCACCATCTCCTGGTCCGTCACCCTCTCGCCGCCATAGGCACGCAACAGCGGAATATCCTCCTTGCCCATCGGGGTCTTGCCGTCGGCCTGGTAGAGCCGGTAGTGCGCCGCCCACTCCTCGGGCGGCAGGTCTTCGCGGTCGACGCCCTGGATCTCCCGCGTCGCCTGGTTGAAATAGGACAGCCGGCCCGCGGAATCGCAGGCGACGATGCCGTCGCTGATGTTGTCCAGCACCGCCGCGCTGAAGGCCTGCTGGTTGCGCAGTTCGCGGGTGCGCTCGGCTACCTGGTCCTCGAGGATTTCCTGGTGCACCTTCAGGGCCTGGTCGGCGCGCAGCTTGAGCAGGCCGAAGCCGGCGTTCTCGGCGATCTCGCCCATCAGGCGGACCTCGTCGGCGCTGAAGGCATGCGCCGTATCGGCATAGACCATGAGGGCGCCCTGCACGGCGCCGCCAGCCATGATCGGGAAGGCGGCCGAGGAAGCATAGCCGCGCCGGCTGGCTTGCTCGCGCCAGGGCGAGAAATCGGGGTTGTTGTGGATATCCTCGACCACCACGGCATGGCCCTCGCGGATGGCCGTGCCGGTGGGACCGCGGCCGCGGTCGCTGTCGGCCCAGGTGATCTTCACCGTATCGAGATAGCCGTCCTCGAAGCCGGCCTGGGCGACCGGACGCACCGTCCTGGCCTCGTCATGCTCGGCGAGCCCGATCCAGACCAGGCGGTAGCCGCAGTCCTCCTGGACGATACGGCAGATTTCCCGCAGCAATCCCAACTCGCCGCCGGAATGGACGATGGCCTTGTTGCTCTGACTGAGCGCCAGGTAGGCGCGGTTGAGCTTTTCCAGGGCCTGCTGGGCATGCGTGCGCGCCGCGACCTGCTCGCTCAATTCGGCGAAGGTCTCGCGCAACCGCCCGGTCATGCTGTTGAAGGCCTGGGCCATGTCGCCGATCTCGTCGTCGCTGTCGACCTCGGCACGGCGGTCCAGATCGCCGTCCCGGATCGCGCGCGCCGTCTCGGAAACGGCGACGATGGGCCGGCTGATCCGGCCCGCCAGGGGAATGCCGATGGCCAAGGCCGCGAGCAGGGCGGCCAATACCAGGCCGATACGGACCAGGACGCCCATCAGGGCCGGCCGCAAGGCATTGTCCGCATCGCGCTGGGCGACCACCGTGAAGACCTGCTGGCCGACCTCGAAGCGCTGTGTGGCCAGGAGTGCCCGATGGCCGTCCAGCCCGACCTGCCAGAGGGAATCCGGGCGGATGTCGAGACGGCTTTCACGCAATACGATGGACGGATTGCGATGGGCGACGACGCGGTTGTCGCGGTCCAGGATGTAGACGTCCTCGCCCTCGGCCAGGCGCAGGCCGGCGACCAGGTTCCAGACCGGCTTCAGGCGCACCTCGCCGATCAGGACGCCCTCCGCGCGGACGCCATGCGGCAGCCGCACCGGCTTGGCGAGCAGCATCAGGGGCTCGTTGTTGGCGGCATCGTAGTAGATGCGGCCATAGATGCTCCGGCCGCTGGCCAGGGCATCGCGCAGGACCAGTTCGTAGGCCAGCCCGTGCGGGTGCTGGCCGTCGACGAGCATGCGGACGTTGGACAGGTGTATCTGGTCGCCGCCAGCCGCGTCGATATAGGCGATCTCCCGGTAGACGCGACGCTCGGCCAGTATCCTGGCCAGGGTACGGCGGCGGCCTGCGGGGTCCAGGCTGGCGAAATCGGAATGCTCGATGGCCTTGTCCAGGTCGAGTTGGAAGCGCATCAGGAAAGTCTCGGCCTGGACGGCGACGCGCTGGGCGATCTCGATCTGGCGGGCATGGGCCTCGGTCACGCTCTGCCGGTAGGACAGCCAGCCCATGACCAGGCTGGCGACGAGCAATGGAACCGTCGCCAGGACGATGAAGGCGGTCAGCAGGCGGCGACGGATGCTGGTGCGGCGCATGGCGGAGTCTCTAGTCACCGACGACCTTCTCCGCCTGGCGCAGGATGTCGTTGGGCAGACTCAGGCCGATTCGCCGCGCGGCAGCGGTATTGAGCGCCAGGATGCTTTCCGCCATCTCCACCGGCAGGTCGCCCGGCTTCACGCCCTGGAATATCTGGTCCGCCAGCCGTGCCGCCTGGCGGCCGACCTCTTCGTGGACGAAGCCGTAGCTCATCAGCGCGCCCTGCTCCACCTGGCTCAGGCTGGGCGCGCACAAGGGCAGGCGGCGGGCAGCGGCGAACTCGACGAACCGCTTGATCTGCGACTCGATGCGGCTGTCCCTGGGCAGGAACACGGCCTCCAGGCCGGCCGGCGGATTCGCCAGGGCGGCCACGACGCCCGCCTCGTCGCGCACGGGCAGGGGCAGCAGGGTGACGCCCAGGCGCGGCGCCGCCGCCATGATCGTCGCCAGGCTGGCCTCGGCGCTCTTGTCGCCCGGCGTGTAGGGCACGAACACGTGCCTGGCCGTGGGGGCGATCTCGGTCAGCCACTTCAGGCGGACATCCTCCCCGGTCGGCAGGCGGATGCCGGTGATGTGTCCGCCCGGGTGCTTGAGGTCGGCGACGATGCCGGCGCTGACCGGATCGTTGACCGGGGCGAACACGATGGGGATCGTCATGCCCTCGGTCAGCCGTTTCACCCGTTGGGCGGCCGGAGTGCTCGACACCATGAAGAGATCCGGATGCTTGGCCAGATGGCCACGGATGATGTCATCCAGATGGCCGACGCTACCCGCGGCGCCGGCGCTCAGATAGACGACATCCTGGCCTTCGCGGTAGCCGGCGGCGGCCATGCCGGCTTGGAAACCGGCCACCGTCCTGGCATCCACCTCGGTCAACTGGACCAGGGCGATGACCTTCGGCCCCGGTGCCGCAGGCACCCGGAACAGATAGGCCAGGAGTGCCGAAAGGCCAATGAGGGACAGAACGGCTATCAGCTTCTTCATGATGTGTGTCCGATCATTTGCGTTCGGGCGGATGGCATGACAACGACACCCAACTCAAGCCCGGCGCATCGCTTAACCTAAGTTATAGATCGGCCCCCGGCCTTGGCCGCGTTATATATATTCGGCAGACCATCGGATCGCCACGGTCATCCCGGACGGGATCGGGTACCTGTCACGAAGCGCCGACCTTGGCCTCGACCTTTAGCCGGTAGGTATCCGGGGTGACCTCGCGGCCGAGGATGCGCAGCAAGGGCGCCAGTTCCTGGCGGTGGGCCGCGGCCGGGCGTGCCGTGCCCTCGAAGGTGAACGGCCGGCCGGGCTGCCGGACGGTCCGGCCGGCCAGCGCCAGGGCCGACCCGCCCAGGCTGTCGAGTCGGCAGGCCAGGCCGG
>JAAXVP010000318.1 GCA_013335435.1 Thiobacillus sp.
CCGAGGCCGACGCTCAGCGCAAGGCTGCCGAAGAGGAACGTCGCCGCGCCGCGGAGGCCGAGGCCCAGCGCAAGGCGGCGGAAGCCGAAGCGCAACGCAAGGCCGCCGCGGATGCCGAGGCCCAACTCAAGGCGGCGGAAGCCGAGGCCCAACGCAAGGCCGCCGCCGAGGCCAGGCCTGCCACGGGCGGAAATCCGGCCGACCTGTTCCAGCAAGCCAAGGCGGCCGAGGCGGACGGTCGCACCGCCGAGGCGGTACGCACCTACAAACAGGCCGCCAATGCCGGCTACGGTCCGGCCTCGAAGCGCCTGGGCGAAATCTATCTTAAGGGTGCAAAAGGCGTATCGAGGGATTATGCTGAATCGGTGCGTTGGTACGATAAGGCCCGCCAGCAGGGCATGGACATACCCAACTGAGATGGAGGATAGCCAATGACGCCCCGAGCCGCAGTCGTATTCTTAGCCGCTGCCACGCTGTTACTTGCGGGTTGCGACAATGCCTCCGAGCGCGCCAAGCAAGTCGCACAAGAACCCCCGGCCGCCCCGCCCGTCGCACCGCCTAGCGCTGCCAGCGCGCCGACTCCAGCCCCGGCACCGGCGGCCGAGCCCGAGATGGCCAAGCCTCCGGGGGTCGATCCCGCCAAGCTGGCCGAGCATGCCAAGTCGCTCAGCGAACTCGGCTACAAGGATGAGGCTGCCAAGCTGTACAGCCATGCCTGCAACTGGGGTTACTCTCCCGCCTGCGCCAAACTGAAAACGTCGGCCGAACGCGTAGCCGGGCAGGAGGCCATGCCCACCCAGGTCGTCGCCCAGCCAACACCGGCGGTCAAGCCGGCCTCGACCAAGCCGGCCGCCGTTGTTGCCCAGGCACCCACGATCAAGCCCATTGCGCCGCCGGCGCCCCCCAGCGTCACGGCACATCCAGCCCTACCCCCCGCTCCCGCGCCGAGCGCAACGCCTGTCGCAGCGCCGCCCGCCAACCCGGCGCCGGCATTGTCGGCCGCCCCCCCGGTACCCGCCAGCCCGCCCCCCGTGGTCGTCGCCTCGGTCAAACCGGCCCCGGCCATAGACAAACCGGCCGCCCCCGTCGACCCCCACAAGCTCAGCCAGCAGGCCCAGGGGCTGGAGGAAATGGGCTATCTGCCCGTGGCGATCAAGCTTTACAAGGATGCCTGCCTCGGCGGCGACGGCCATGCCTGCAAGCGTTTGGGCGAAATCTACATCCAGGGCAGCGAAGGCGTGGAACGCGACTACGCCGAATCGGTGCGTTGGTACGGTCGCGCCCGCCAGCTCGGTATCGCGGTACCCACCCTGGAAAAACGTTCCGTATACCGATGAAACCCCGAGTCCCCTAAAGGAACCAGCAGCATGGCCAAGCCGACCCCACCCGTTGAAATGGTCGCCCTGTCCGACCCAGGCATGGTACGTGCGCTCAATGAAGACTCGGTGTTCATCGCCGACGACGTGGGTCTGGCCATCCTGGCCGACGGCATGGGTGGCTACAGCGCCGGCGAGGTTGCCAGCGCCATGGCCATCGAGGCGGTCAGCCGGGAACTCCTCGGCAGCCTGCCCGGACTGCGCGACCGCCCGCTGGACGAGGCTACGCCCGACCTCCACGAGGACATCGAGTTCGCCGTCACCCGCGCCAACGCGGCCATCCACCACGCCTCCCACAACGACCCTGACTGCGAGGGGATGGGCTCCACGCTGGTCGTGGCGGTATTTCTCGATGGCCAGATCACCGTCGCCCATGTCGGCGATTCCCGCCTGTACCGCTATCGCGCCGGTCGCCTGGAACAAATCACGCGCGACCATTCCTGGCTCGACGAGCAACTGGCTCTCGGCGTCATCACCGTCGAGCAGGCCCAGGCCTCGCGTTTCAAGAACATCGTCACCCGCGGCATGGGCATCGAGGAGATGGTCGACGTCGAGATCCACGATTACCCGATCGAACCCGGCGACATCTACCTGCTTTGCTCCGACGGCCTCAGCGACATGATCGACGACACCGGCATCGAGCGCCTGCTCGGCGAGCCCGGCAACGGGCTGGAACAGACCGCGCGCCGCCTCATCGACCAGGCCAACGAAAACGGCGGGCGTGACAACGTCTCCGTCATCCTGGCACGCAGCAACGTCGCGGCCCAGGGCTGGCTCGGCAAACTGGGCGGTATGCTCGGCAGGAAATAGCCCGAGTCGTCATTCCCGCGCAGGCGGGAATCCGGAATTCAGCCAATTCCCAAAAACACAACGGGGCCACTTGGGCCCCGTTGCTAACGGCATCGGTACGCCTTACTTGGGCGTCGCCCGCCGCTTCAGCTCTTCTTCGTCGATCAGGAACGGCGGCGGATCGATCACCAATGCCTGGCTGGCACCCGGCAACATGACACCTTCGCCGTTGATCGCGTCGATGCCCGGAGGCACCACGCCGAACTGGGTCAGGAAGCCGTTCTGGATCGCGACCCGGATGTTGTCCGTGCCGAAGGTCGAGTTGAACAGGTCCTGGGCGGCGGCGTTGAGGATGCCGGAGATATCGGTGCCGAAGATCTGGCCGGTGAAGGCATCCGTGCACTGGGACGGCGACAGCGAGCACAGGAACAGCTGATTGCTGCGTACGGCACCAATCGGGCTCGGGGTCACACCGGGGCCTGGGGGCTCGCTGGAGAACAGAACGACCTGGCCGTTTGTCTCGGTCACGGGCATCACGCCATCACCCATATCCTCGACCATCGCGCTGGTCGTGAAGGTCGCCGCGCCCTGGGAAGACGCGCCCAAACCAATGTAGACCTGCTTGGTGGCGTCTGAGAAGTAGATGCCCTTGGCGGGATCCTTGCCGCCCGCCACGGCATCCGGCGCGATGCCGTTCTGGCCGTACAGATAGGCGCCGCCACCAAAGCCGTTGACAAAGGGCGCATCGATGTTGACCTCACCGGGAGCGAGGCCGTTGGTGATCGCACCGCCCGACGATACCTGGATCCACTGGCCTGCGGCTACCCCTAAGTGGCCCAGTTTGATGTCATTCGGGCTGTACAGGTAGATACCCTGGCCGGCCTGGATGGACACCGTGTCGCCGAACCTGTCGTTGTAGGCGCTGCCGGAATATACCCAGCCGGCGGCGGTGATTTCAGTGGTCCCGGCGATATCCAACGTGGCGCCGCTGGAAGTCCAGCTGCTGTATTCCTGGTAGTAGGCATCGACGTTGCCGGTGGTGCTTTCCAGAACCAGGTTGTTGGCGGAGTTGGCGCCGACGATGTTCATGGTGCTCTGTTCGGTGATGTCCACATCGCCGGCCGACACGAAGGTCAGGGTGCCGAAGTTGTTCGCGGCGGCGTCCAGGGTGATGGAAGCCCCGGCGAACTTCGCGTTGTTGGTCACCGTCAGGTTGCCGCTGTCGGTCACGTCGCCGCCGGCGGAGACATCCAGGCTATCGGCATACACGACCGGCAGGACGATGTCGCCCGCCGAACCGGCCTTGACGGTAAGCGCAGTGAGCTGGTTGCCGGCACCGGAGGCGCCGACGGCACCGCCGAAGGTCACCGTGCCGGCGGCCGTGGCATCGGCATCGGCCGTCAGGGCATGGTTGCCGGTGATGGTCGAGCCGAAGGCGATGCTGCCGTTGGTTGCGGTGACGGTCAGGTCGGCGCCCAGCACGACCGCACCGGCCAGGTCGACGGAGCCGGCAGTGATCGAGCTATTCAGGTTGGTCGCACCGCCGGTATCGGTGAGCGCGCCGGACAGGCTCGGGCTTACACCGCTGAAGATATAGGTATCGACACCGCTACCGCCAGTCAGGTCGGTCACGCCGCTGAAGGTGATCGTGCCGTCCACGTCGCCGCTGTTGGCTGCCGAGATGGTGTAGGTGGAACCGGTGTTGGTGCCGGTCAGGGTCGTGTC
>JAAXVP010000042.1 GCA_013335435.1 Thiobacillus sp.
GGCCATCCTGATTGACTGTATCCATTCTTCCAACCCCCTGGCCAGCCTACTGGGTACATGCTGCGGGATGGGCCGGCATCGGACGCTCGGGTGAACACCCCATATGGACGGCTGGTTGGACCGTATTTCCACCAGGACACGCACGGCACGGCCGGATGTAGTAACGCCAGCCGAGGCTGGCGTTCCTCCTTAGCTCCCGGGCTGGCGCCAGCCCGGGCGCACTGGTCTTCACAGCTGGTTGCTATGGCACTTGGTGCAGGTCACCTGCTCGCCCTTGGCGAAGCTCCGGCCACCGACGCTGCGCGCGATAGGCGTCTTCGAAAGTGGCGTTCCCTGGCCGGTCATACCGTGGCAGGCGCGGCAGGCGTTCTTTTGCGTGCTGGTCTGCGCCAGATCGTGGTGATTGCTGACCCAGGCCGTGCTAGCCACCGGGTGCATGCCATGCGGCCCGTTCAGGTTGGTACCGGTGTCCGCCGTATGGCAGGTCGAGCACTCCATGACGGTGCCGGGATGGCCCTGCAACTGGGTCGCCGTCAGGTTGTCGTTGGCGTTCGGGTTGCTCGGGCTGGACGACCATTCGGCATGGGTCGAGCCGTGGCAGGCCTGGCAGTACAGGCCGCCATGCCCCGTACTGACGCGGAACAGCTTGGGATTGCCGACCGGCGGGGTGGTGGTGCCGGCGGGCAATGCCGGTACCACGTCCGCCGCTGCGACCACGATCTCGGCGAAGCGCTTGTTGCTCGGCACGATGGGGGTCGCCTTGGTATCGCCGATGCGCCAGGCCTGCAACAGCCGGATGTTGTCCGCGGCCTTGATCACGCCGGTGGCGGGGATGTTGCTGTAGGCGTCGCCGGTATGGCAGGAACCGCAGCCGGGCTGGTTGGCCCAGGGCACGCGCGGCGTATTGAGATTGGAATAGAAGTCCGGGAAGAGCAGGAAGCCCCCGCCCGGCTGGTTGCGCGAGAAGTCGTTGCCGACCTGGGCCATGTTGCCGTGGCAATCCTGGCAGACCACGCCGGCCTGGCCCATGGCGCCGCGCAGGCACTGGGTGCGCTTGCCCGGGTGGCACATGTAGCAGGTCTGCTCCAGCACCTGTCGTGCGGTGGTGGCGCTGCGACCGACCGGCGAAGGCATCTGCGGGAACAGTGTCTGGCCGTTGCTGCCGACGGCGTTGGCGTGGGAGCCGTGCATCACCGCCGACATGCTCTTGTGGGTGCTTTGCTGGCGGCCGTTGACGTCGTTGGGTCCGACATGGGCCAAATCGAGCGCGGGGCTGTAGTGGCAAGTCTGGCAGACCACGGGCTTGAACGCGGTGGCGCCCGCGACCGGGAAGTCCTGCGTCGTGCCGCTGATCAGCGCGGTGGCATGCTTGACGTCGTGCAGCTTGAGCAGGTTCTTGTCGGTCGCCCACTCGACGCTGACCGGTGACGGCACGCTGCCGAACAACGGGTCCTCGATGGACGCCACGGTGGCGTTCAGGCGCGCGGTGCCGGAGCCGTTGCCGCCGTCGGCCGGAGCGGCATGGCAGGAACGGCAATCCGCCTCGCCCGAGACCGGGACCACGGTGTCCAGGGACGCCAGTACGGTCCCGGCCGCGACGCCCAGGGTATTGCCGGTGGCAGCCACGGCCTGCACGCGCATCAGCGGATAGGCGTTCTCGCGGCCGTAATCGTCGAAGGTGGTGATCGGGATGCCGGCCGCCTCGAACCAGTTGACCGGGGCCTTGTAGCCGAACACGAAGTTGGTGAAGAAGGGCTGGGTGCCGACAAACTGGGAGAAGGTCTTCGGCTCGTTGCCGTTCACGATGTCATAGGGGAAGAAGCGCCCCGGCATGTCCTGCTGGTCGGCAGCGAGCTGGCCGTCACCCAGGTAGAACCGCTCAAGGTCCGGTACCGGCAGACCCAGGTCAAGGATGTTGGAGGTGGCCGGATAGAACTGCGGCAGGATGTTGGGCGGGTAGAACGGGTCATAGGCCCCCCTGGCGACATCCCAGAAGCTGGTCTTGTAGACGCCGTTGAAGCTGCTGTCGAGGATCGAGCCGGGATTACCCAGGACCGGGTCGTTCGGGTTGGCCGACGCGGAATAGCGCACCGTCACCTGGCCCTCGCCCAGCTTCAGCGGGGCACTGGCGCCGGTGGAGCCCTTGCGCACCACCTGGGCGTGGAGGACGTTGAACGGCGGCAGGATGCTCGAGATGCGGGTATCCAGGTCGCCGCAGTGCATGCCCAGGTCGTTGTTGGACAGGATCTGGAAGTTGCTCGTGGTGGTCCGGGTCTGCTGCGGGACCTGGCTGTTCAGGAAGGAGGTCCGGTTCCGGCTCGTCGAATTGAGCGAGACGTTGGGCCGCACGCCTGCCTGGTCGTTATCCAGCACGGTGGCCACCCCTTGCGCATCGGCGATGGTGGCGTTGCTGGCACCGCTCAGGCTGACCGTGAAGGTCTCGGTCGCCTCCACCAGGGTGTCGTTGATGGTGGTCACCGCGAAGGACTGGCTAAGCACGCCGGGTGCGAAGGTCAGGGTCACGCCGGTGCGGGCGGTGTAGTCGCCTGGAGCTACCGCAGTGCCGTTGACCGTGCTGGCGAGCACGGTCACCGTCTGGGTGCTGGCGCCGGACAGGCTGACCGTGAAGCTGGCGGTGGCGCCCTCGGTCACCTGGACATCGTTGATCGAGAGGGTCGGCAGCGGGGCATCGTTGTCGACTATGTGGCCCTCCCCCGTCGCTACCGCGATGGTGGCGTTGCTGGCACCGCTGAGGTTGACCTTGAAGGTCTCGGTGGGCTCGACCACCGTGTCGTTGATGGTGGTCACCGCGAAGGTCTGGCTCGTGGTACCGGGCGCGAAGGTCAGGGTCACGCCGCTCCGGGCGATGTAGTCGCTGCCCGCCGTGGCGGTATCGTTCACGGTGCTGGCGAGCACGGTAACGGTCTGACTGCTGGCCGCCGACAGGCTCACCGCGAAGTTGGCGATACCGCCCTCGGTCACGGTCACCTCGTTGATGGACAGGGTCGGCAAGGCCGTCGGACTGCAATTGGCCGGGCGGTTGGCCACGTCGCGTTCGACCGCGCCGCCACTCGACTGCTCGACGCGGACCCGACAGGGAGGCGGCACGGGCCGGTTGATCGTGCTGCGCCAGGTCGAGTTGCTCTGGACCTGGGTGTCGGGATCCAGCACGGCCCCTGAATAGGCGTTCTTGATGACCACCCGGCTGCCCGCAGTACCCGTGCCTTGGACACGCAGACGGCCACCGGTGCTGACGCTCCAATCCGCGCTGGTGATGGTCAGGGGGGCGGCCAGGGCCGCATCTAGGATGAACAAGATCCCGAACATCAGGACGATCAACCTGAGCGCTTGTTTGAATGTATGCATGATCCGCTCCTCACCGCCATGCCGGTTCGATCCGGCAAACCCGAAACACGGACTTGGACTAGCCACCTGAGCCAGGAAACGGACAACTGCGCGTGGCCATGGTCTAGACCGTCCGTTGTTTCGATGATGGCTATGAAGACACTTGATTTCACTCAGGTCATCACCCCATTTATCGCACGGTGACCGTAGATATCACGGCATGCAGACGGCCGGCGAACGGGCAGCCAGCCCCACTGGCGCAAGGGGCCCAGCGGGAAATGATTAGCGACGGAACGGGACTTGCGCGGCCGGCATTGCGCCGGCCGGCCTGGGCCAACTAGCCCTGGCAGAATTCGTTGATGGAAACGAAGCGGTAGCCGTGGGCGCGCAAGTGTGCCATGTCGGCGCTGATCGACTGCTCCAGCAAGGCCACTTCGTCGACAAGAACGATGTTGATGCCCAGGAAGCGCTTGAGATAGGTCAGGACCTGTTCGCCCAGGTCGCCGTCGATGCTGGCCAGGCGGTAGTCGACCCCGGAATTCTCCAGGTGGACCAGGAGACCCCAGAGCAGCCGGGTCGGCGCCTTGGGCGGGTTGACCAGGAGGATGTCCAGGCGCTCGGCGAGGTGCACGCAGCGTTTCGCCGCCACGGTCAGCAGGTTGGGGGTCAGGCGGGTGCCATCGAGGGCAAGCAGGGCGCGAAACATCGGCTGCGGGGCCGTAAGCCTCCTGCTCGCCGTGACCGCCGCGACTGGATGGGAGTGGGCATGGGCCCGGGCGGGCTCGGAAGGCATCGAATGGTTACGCATAGGGGTCTCCTTTATCGTTTCATGTCACGCTGTCCGCGAGGGTCAAACGATAAGAAGCGCGCCGGCGGGCAACAATCGGGAGTTGCTTTACCGATCTAAAGCGATCTTTGCCGGCGCACGGTCCGCCCTGGCGAGGGGCCGGCTCAAGCCAGCAGACTCTCGGGCACCACCCTATTGCGGCCCAGGTTCTTGGCCTCATAGAGGGCGCGGTCGACGCGCAGGAACAGGCTGTCGCAGTCGTCGTGGTCGTGGCGTGAGGCCACGCCGAGCGAAACGGTGCAGTGTACCGGCCCGTACTCCATACCATCGGCGCAGAGTTTCTCGATGAGGTCCCTGATCGCTTCGGCGACGCACACGGCGCCTTCCAGGGGTGTATTGGGCAACAGCACCATGAACTCCTCGCCGCCGTAGCGGAAGGCACTGTCCTCGGCGCGCAGGCAACGGCGCAGGATCATGGCCACGCGGCGGAGGACCCGATCGCCGCAGAGGTGGCCATAGGTGTCGTTGATACGCTTGAAGTGGTCGATGTCCAGCATCAGCACGGACAGCGGCCCGACGCTGCGTCCGCCGAGCAATTCGTTCATCTGTCCGTCCATGGCGCGGCGGTTGTAGAGGCCGGTGAGCGGATCGGTGACGACCGCCTGGCGCAACCGGGTCAGGGCATCCAGCAATTGCCGTGAGCGCTTGCGCTCGGCCTCCAGCCCCAGCTTGAGGTCCCTGTTTGCGGCCACCAGGCGATCCAGCTCCTGCAGTTGTGCCTGGCTGATGACCGCCACGCTGGCCCCGCCAGGCAACCCCGGCAACCCTGCCAACTGCACCGGGCACGACTGTGACGCCTCGGTCGGGCCGAGATCGCAGGACTGGCCGGCGCAGACCCCTTCCGGACGGATCAGCACCAGATGTCGATAGACGTTGGTGATCATGCGCCCCCCCGGCTGACATGACGTTAGAGTGAACAAGGTTAAGTATTGCTACTTGGTTCGGCCATTGTCGAACCCTTTAACCCGGCTAAATGGTCCTTTAGACGGGTCTTGCCAGCTTCGCCAGGAGTTCGCTGAACACCTCGGGATCGACCGGCTTGACCAGATGGCGATCGAACCCGGCCAGGCCGCTGCGCAGCACGGACTCCTGGTCACCGTAGCCGCTCACCGCGATCAGCTTCAGGTCGGCGCCGCCCGGCAGCTGGCGGATCCGCCGCGCCACGGCATAGCCGTCCTGGCCGGGCAGGCCGATATCGAGCAACACCACGTCGGGCCGGAAGTCCTCAACCAGCCGGACCGCGGCATCGCCGCAATCGGCGCCGCGTGCCAGGTGGCCTTCCAGTTCCAGGAACACCAGCATGCTCTCGGCCACGATCGGATCGTCGTCCACCACCAGCACGCGCAACGGGGCGGGGGCCGGCGCAATGGCCTTGGCCGCGTCGGGGGTCGGCGGCGCGGCAATGGCCTCCGAGGCGGGCAAGCGGACCGTGAAGGTGGAGCCCAGTCCGGGTCCCGGACTGTATGCCAGTACCGTCCCGCCATGCAGCTCGACCAGGCGCCGCACCAGGGTCAGGCCGATGCCCAGGCCACCCTGGGAACGATCCAGGGTGCGCTCACCCTGGCGGAACAGGTCGAACACCCCGCCCAGCAGGTCGGCCGACATGCCCATGCCGTCGTCGCGCACCTGGATCTCGACCTCGTGTCCGCGCATGTGGGCGGACAGTTCGATGTGGCCCTCGTCCGGGGTGTATTTCGCGGCATTGTTGAGCAGGTTCTGCAGGACCTGCACCAGGCGCACGGAATCGCCCTCCAGCACCACCTCGGCCTCGGGCAGGCGGGTCTGGTAGTGCTGCTGCTTGGCCGTCATCAGGGGCTGCACCGATTCGCCGGCCTGGCGGACCAGGTCGTCCAGCCGGACCGGTGCCATCCTGAGCGACACCTTGCCCCGGGCGATGCGCGAGATATCGAGCAGGTCGTCGACCAGATGGGTGAGATGCGCCACCTGGCCCTCGATGATGTCACGGGCCCAGTGCACGCGCGGCTCGGCGACGTCGAGCCGGCCGAGCACATGGGCGGCGTTGCGGATCGGCGCCAGCGGGTTGCGCAGTTCATGGGCCAGCATGGCCAGGAACTCGTCCTTGCGCTGGTCGGCCTCGCGCAGGGCGATCTCGGCCTGCTTCAGGCTGGTGATGTCGGCCATGACCCCCACCATGCGCGTGCAGGCCCCGGCCTCGTCATATTCGAAACGGCCCCGCGCATTCATCCAGTGCACCGACCCATCCGGCCAGACGATGCGGAACTCGGCGCCATACTCGACCCGCTCCTGCATGCAACGGCCGATCTCCGCCTCGATCTGGGGCCGGTCGTCCGGGTGCACGCGCTCGACCCACGCCTGATAACCGGGCGCGACCTCGCCGACCTGGTAGCCGAGGATGTCGTAATGGCCGCGCGACCAGACCACCTCGCCGGTCAGCACGTTCCAGTCCCAGGTGCCGGAACGGCCGATCTCGGCCGCCAGCTGGAAGCGCTCCTCGCTGACGCGCAGGGCCTGCTCGGCCGCCTTGGTGTCGGTGATGTCCTGGGTAGTGCCGAAGCCGCCGAGCAGATTGCCGTCCGCGCCGAACTCCAGTTCGGCCTTCTCGCGCACCCACTTGACCTGGCCATCGACCAGCAGGCGGTGCTCGATGTCGTAGGGCTCGCCCCGCAGGGCCGCCGACCACATGCGGTCGACATAGGCGCGGTCGTCCGGATGGACGCAGGCGAGGAAGGTCTCGTAGGTCATGGCCGAGCCCTCGGGGATGCCGAAGATGCGGTGGTTCTCCTCCGACCAGGTCAGCTCGTTGCGGCGCACGTCCAGGCGCCAGCTGCCGATGTGGCCGACCGCCTGGGCGCGCTTGAGGTCGTCCTTGCGTTCGCGCAGGTCCTGCTCGGCCAGCTTGGCCGCCGTGATGTCGTGCAGGACCAGGGTCGCGCCCACCCGCTTGCCGCCCGACTCGATGGCGGAGTTGGAGCAGGTCACGATCACCTGGCCGCCGTCCTTGCGGAAGAAGACCGCCTCGTGGTCGCGGATCGTCTCGCCCGTGCTGTAGACGTGGCACAGCGGGCAATCGCCGTTCGGGTAGGGGCGGCCGTTCGGATAGTGGTGGTGCAGGACTTCATGCAGGTTCCGGCCGGCCAGTTCCTCGGTGCCATATCCGAATACCCTCTCCGCCTCGGGGTTGGCGGCGTTCACCCGGCCCTCGGCATCGCAGATGAAGATCGAGTCGGTCGCCTTGTCGGTGATGCCGCGCAGCAGGTCGAGCTGGTAGCGCAGCGCCGCCTCGGCCTCCTTGCGCTCGCTGATGTCGCGCACGATGGCCTGCAGGCGGCCGTCGGCGAGCTGCCGGCCGCTGACCTCGCCGGGAAAGACGGTGCCGTCCTTGCGCCGGAAGCGCCACTCGCTGACCACCACCTCGCCGCCAGCGAAGCGCGCCACCTCGGGGCCGATGCGCGGAATCTCGGCGGCATCGATGACATCGGCGATGCCGAGGCAGAGCAACTCCTCGCGGCCATAACCCAGCATGGCGCAGGCGGCGCTGTTGACGTCGAGGTAACGGCCCCGCGCGTCGCTGACGAAGATGCCGTCGGCGGCCTGCTCGACCAGGGAACGGAAGCGTTCCTCGCTCGCCCGCAGCGCCTCGTCGGCCCGGCGTCGTTCGCTGATGTCGCGCAGGATCACCGTGAACAACTGGTCGCCGGCGACCGTGATCTTGGAAATCGAGGCCTCGATGGGAAACTCGCTGCCGTCGCGGCGCAGCGCCCGCAATTCGCCCAGCGAGGTCATGTCGCGGTTGGTCACGCCCTCTTCGGCGAAACTCCGCATGTGGCGGCGGTGGACTTCCCGCAACGAGCCGGGGATGAGCCGGTCGATGGTTTGCCCGGCCATCTCGTCGGCGGTGTAGCCGAACATCCGTTCGGCGGCCGGGTTGAATACGCACACCCGCTGGTCTTCATCGAGAGTGATGATGGCATCCATGGCCGAGCTGATGATGCCGGCCAGGCGGGCACGGCTATCGTTCAGGGCCAGCTCGGTGCGATGGCGTTCGGTGATGTCCTCGGCCGAGAGGATGATGCCGCCGATCTCGCCCGCCCCGTCACGCCAGGGCAGCACGGCCCAGCGCACCCAGCGTTCGCTGCCGTCGGCCAGGCGCCAAAGATCGGCGTCGTTGCTCAGGGTTTCGCCAGCCAGGCCGCGTTGATGGATCGAGCGCCAGTGTTCCTGTATGTCGGTGTGAATCCCGTAGAAGTCGCGCCCGAGCAGGCTGTCGTGGCCCCGGCCATAGTCCTCCAGCCAATGCCGGCTGTAAGCCAGGTAATGCATGTCGCGGTCGAACATCGCGATGCTGAGCGGGGCATGCTCGATGAACAGTTGCAGCTGCTCCTGGCTGCGCCGTAGCCGATCCTCGGCCTGCTTGCGCTCGGTAATGTCGCGCGAGATGCCATACAGGCCGACGATGCGGCCCTCGCTGTCGCGCAGCGGCCCCTTGGTGGTCAGGAAGGTGCGTTCGCCGTCGGCCGTGGTAAGCACTTCCTCGAAGCTGCGCGACTCCTCCGCGGCCAAGACCTCGCGATCCTGCGCCTTGATGCGGGCCGCCTGCTCGGGAGGATAGAGCGCGCTGTCGTCCCGGCCGATCACCTCCTCCGGGCGCTTGTGCGCGCTCCGGGCCGCCTCGTTGTTGTAATAGAGGTAACGGCCCTGGGCATCCTTGGCGAAGATCGCCTCGGTGCTCGCCGCTGCGATGGCATCGAGCAGGCTGGCGGCCCGCTGTTGCGCGGCCCGGGCCTCCTCGAGGCGCTTCCGCTCACTGATATCGCGTACCGTCTTGACGATGTGTTCCACGGCGCCGGCGGGATTGCGCACGCACTTGACCGACAGCTCCACGGCCACGGCCTCGCCGTCCGGGCGCAGGAACCGTTTCTCCATCCGGTAGCCGTCGATATCGCCCGCCAGGAGGCGCCGGTAATTGGCCAGGTCGGCGGCCAGGTCGTCGGGATGGGTGATCTGTGCCCAGGTCAGGCCGGCCAGCAGTTCCTCGCGGCGATAGCCCAGGATCTCACACATCTGGTCGTTGACATGGAGCCAGTGGTCCTTCGAGTCGACGATGGCCATGCCCATGAAGGGCAGGTCGTAGAACAGGCTCAGGAGCCGGTCCCGCTCGCCGGCCCGGGCCAGCAACTCCAGCTGTTGGCCACGCAGATGCTCGCGCCGGAGCCGCCACAGGATCGCCGCCACGACGATGGCGGCGGCCACGGACACCGCGCTCACCCAGGCCATCAGTTTATAGAGCGGGCGCATGACCTCGTCCCGATCCACCTTGGCCACCAGGGACCAGGCGGTGCCCAGGATCGGACGCGTCGCCGACAAGACCGGGATGCCGCGGTAGTCGCGCCCCTCGATGCTCTGGGCCCGGCCGCCGGCGCGGATGGCGAGCGCGGCCGGCAGGTCGGTCCGACCGAGGGGCAGGCGCAGGGTCAACGGCGCGACCTGGCTGTGGCGCAACTGGTTGAGAAACAGGACATTAGCGCCGTCACGGCGGCAGAGCAGGGTCTCGGCGCTGGGGCTGGACGTGGGCCAGGTCTGGATGAAGGGAAACAGGAAGGCGTTGGCCTCGATGCCCAGGACCACCGCCCCCACCTTCCGGCCCGACCCGGCCTGGATCAGCGGCACCGCCAGATCGAGCCAGACCTGGCCCGAGCCGTCGCGGTAGAGATCGCCCATCAGGGGCTGGCCGAGATCCAGCGCCGCCGACAGCAAGCTCCTGCGTACCGACGTCTCGGGTTGGGCACGGGCGTCAAGCAGTTCCCAACGGCTGAAGGCATGGCCCAGACTGGCCTGGCGACGAGCCAGGCGGGCCTGGGCGGCGGGGTCGCGGCGGTCCAGCCAGCTGGCCGCGTCGTCGGCCAGGCCGGGCTCGATCATGAGCATCTCGGCGTCGTCGCGCCGCTCGCCCAGCCAGGTCTCGATCTGGTGGGCCTTGAGTTCGCCAATGGCTGCCAGGTCGGCCATCGCCTTGCGCTGGATGCGCGGCCCCTCCAACTGGATCACGCTGTAGGCGAGCAGCGGCACGATCGCCAGCAGCGCCAGGACAGACAGGACCAGAGACAGGGGACGTCGTTTTATGTCAGGCACGGCGGGTACGTGGCTCACGGGAACAGGCTGGACGGAAAGTTATCACATTCTCCAACCTGTACCCCGCCTCCCCATCCCGCCCGGGCATCCGTGCACAAGTGCCACACTGCCTGCCGTCGGCTAACCGTTTATGGCACGGGTGTCACTCAACCCGATGAAGACTGGCGCTTGCACCAAGTACGGTTTCGCCCCATCCCTACCCTTCCCCCGCATGCGTAGAAAGACGGCTGGGGCCGCTTTCGGCGCGTTTCCACGGAAGCGCAAGGATTGCTTCATGCTGTCCTTGCTCTCATCGAAGCAGCGGCAGGCCTGCCTGCGATCCTGAATGATGCTCCAGTACTCATGCTCGATCGCCTTGCGCTGCTCGCGACTGCCCGCCTGGTCGAGGCGCTGGCGGTATTGCGTGCATTCGTGTTCCATCAATTCCGCCGGGCACGTGAATGCCTGTGCCGCCGCCATGGCCGATCCGGAATCCAGGCCCAGGAACAGGATGAGCAGTATCGGCCCGGCCAGGAGAGCAACCCGGGCCAACTCACGCGCTGGCGTAAACCCTTTATTCACGCAGGTATGCGTATGCATGATAGTCCCCTGAAAAATTTTGCCCGGCTGACCGACGACGGGCTAAGCACCTGATTGCCTCATGGCCTTCACGCTCGTTGCTCTGCGGCAGGTTGCGCGATATAAAACCCGGCCTGATCAGTTGGGCATCAGCTTAGGGGTGGTCGCCGGCAAGCGGTATTGTTGACTTCTTTAGTCTGAATAAAGAAACCTTTAGGGGTGACGCAACCTCGTTCACCACAACGCCAAACGAGGCTGCCCCAGGCAACGGCGCTATGACCAGGCCAGGCTCACGCCACTCTGGTCGTTGGCCACGACCCTCGCACTCTGGCTAACCCCCGGGATGGCGTCGTGGACCTGCTCGATATCCAGCTGCGTGCCGACCGGGAAGGAGATCGCGCCGTGGGAGAGCAGCAGGCCTTCCCGCATGACTTGCTTGACACGGTACAACCCCGCCCGGCGCCCCGACATGCGCACGGCAACCAGCGCATCCTCGGGCTTCATGGTCTCACCGATAACGGGCCATTCGACAACGAAGCTCTCCACCATCTCTATCTCCTCATCGCGAAATTAGGATCAACGGACCCGCTTGCAATTGAGCGGGCCACCGCTGCGGAGCCGCTGCACGCGGCACCGTCGTCAGACTACGCGGGGCGGGAGGGGAGCAGAATTGCCAGTTTGTTTAGGCGCCTGAAGATTCATTTAGCGCCAGTTACGACGGCAGGCCAAGGACAGGCTAATTCGTATTCGTCGTTCCCGCGTAGGCGGGAACCCAGTTTTATCAAGGCACTGGATCCCCGCCTACGCGGGGATGACGAATAAGCGTTTCCCTAAGGGGCGTCGCCGGACATCAGGCGGAGTTGCACCAGTTCCGACAGGTTGCGTGTGCCGGTCTTGTGCATGATGTTGTAGCGATGGACGTCAACGGTCTTCTCGCTGATGTGGAGGTCGAACGCGATGCTCTTGCTGTGCTGGCAGGCCATGATCCGGGTCAGGACCTGCAATTCCCTCGGGGTCAGCGAGGCGAACCGCGCGGCTGCCTCCTGCCTGACGCGGGCACGCCGGCTTTCCTGGTCGTTGCTGTTCAGGGCATCCAGGACCCGGTCGAGCAGGTCCTGTTCGTTGAAGGGCTTGAGCAGGAAGTCGATCGCGCCGGCCTTCATCGCCCGCACCGCCATGGGCACATCGCCGTGGCCGCTGATGACGATGATGGGGATCTCGATGCCGCGCTGCTTGAGCGCCTGCTGAAGCTCCAGGCCACTCATGCCCGGCATGCGCACGTCCACGACCAGGCAGCCGTTCATGCCCGGGCTGGCGGACTCCAGGAACGCGGTCGCCGTGGCGTAGGCGCGGGCCTCGACGGCGACCGTGCCGAGCAGGGCGCACAAACCTTCGCGGATGGCCTCGTCGTCGTCGACGATGTGGACGATCGCAGTCGAATTCATGGCTTGATCACCGGCAGGGAGAACCATATCAAAACACCTCCTCCTTCGATCCGTCGGCAGTCCATGTCGCCATGGTAGCTGTTGACGATATCGCGGCTGATCGACAGTTCATTACATTGGCCCTCTTCGGGCTGGCCCACGATATAAGTAATTTTACTTTGTTTTGATTCAAGTTCCAGTTCCTGCACGGTGCCGATTATCTCCACCCGGACGCGCTCCTGGTCGGCCAGGCTGCGCAGCACGACGCGCCCGCCCGGCGACTGGCCCTGCGCGGTCCGGATCGCGGCGTGCGCGAGATTGTAGACCACCTGTTCCATCAGGACCGCCGAGGCCAGCACGGCCGGCAACCCATCGGCCAGGTCCAGGCTCAGCGCCACCTTGCTGGCGTGGGCCACGGGCTCCAGCAGCGCGACCGCCTCGCGCACCGGGGCGTTCAGGTCCACGGGCACCGGGTTGAAGTCGTCGCTGCGGGCGAACCGGCGCAGGCGCTGGACCACGTCGCTGGCCCGCTTGGCCTGGCTGTTGATGGTCGCCATCCAGTCGCGCAGCTTGTCGGTATCGCCGCCGTTCTCTATGGTGCGCTGGGCCGCGTTGCTGAACATGGCGATGGCGGCCAGGGGCTGGTTCATCTGGTGGGCGATCTCGGCGGTGATCTCGCCGACGCTGGCCATGCGCGCGACCTGGGCCATGGCCAGCAGATGCTCCCGTTCCCGCGATTCCGAAGCCTTGCGCGCGGTGATGTCGGTGATCAGGGCATAGACGCCCCGGACCTGGGTCTTGCCGACCAGGTCCGGGACGAAGCCCACCGCCAGGTCGCGCGGTCCCGGCCCGGTCTCGAGATGCATCTCGAATTCCACATGATGGCCGGCCAGCGCCTGCTCCAGGTGCGGCCGGGCCTGGCCATAGGCGTCTTCGCCCAGGACCGCGCGCACGGGCTGGCCATACAGGCGCCTGGGCGTAAGGCCGTAGGCGTCCAGATAGGCGCGGTTGTTGAAGCGGAAACGCTGGCCGGCGTCGATATAGGCGATCAACACAGGCAGGTTGTCGACGACCTGCTCCAGGGTCATGGCCAGGGAGCGCTGGCGCGCGATCGCATAGGCCAGGGCGAACGACAGCGCGAGCAGCAACAGGGCGAGCACGCCGCCGCCCTTCAGGGTCATGTCGGCCAGGCGGGCGTGCCCGGCCGACATGGTGGCCGGGTTTTCCGCCACGACCAGGTACCAGTGGTAACTTTCGGCGGCCTCCGGCCGGGCCAGGGCGGAACCATCCGCGACCGGCCCGAGCGCGCGCAACGGGTAGACCCGGGCGAACTGGTAGCTCGCGCCGGCCATGGTCAAGGAACCGGCCGACTGTCCCGACATGGTGGCCCAGGCGTCCGGGTGTACCCTGGCGAAGCCGCGCTGACGCCGCTCGGGCAGTTGTCCGGACCAGGCATCCTCGGGGGTCGGACCGGCCAGCCATTCCCCGGCAGAGTCGATCAGCCAGAGCGTGCGGTCGCCGCCGGCCACGCCGCGGATCTTTGCCAACAAGCGTTCAGCCAGATAGTTGATGACGACATAGCCTCGGCGCACGCCCCGGTCGTCGTGGACCGGCATGCCGACCCTGAGCATCGGTTTCAGCGGCTGGCTGATCTGCTCATGCTCGACGTTCAGGTCCATGGGCGAGACGTAGATTTCCTGTCCGCCCAGCTTGGCCATGGCCTCGAAGTAGTAGCGCGCCCGCTTGGCTTGCAGTTGCGCGGCCGGGGTGATGGCCGCGCCACCCGGAACCTGGTCGACCCGGATGCGCTCCATGCCGGCCAGGTCGAGAAGGCGGATCTGATCGTAATCGCGTTTCTGTCCGAGAATGGCGGCATATTCACGCGCCAGGTCGTGCGCCGCCGCCGCCGAGCCGGTCCGCAGCAAGGCATCGAGTTCATTGTGGTGGCCGATGTAGCGCAGGTCCGACATGACCCCCGCCACGGACTCGGTGACCGCCAGGCTGGCCAGGCGCAGGACGCGCTCGTTTTCGGCCTTCATCAGGGCCTGGTCGATCCTGGCCTCGACGCGGGCATAGGCGCCGAACAGCCAGACCAGGAGCAGGCCCGTGAGCAGTGCGAACAGGAGGCCCAAACCCAGGACCAGCTTCGGGTCGACGTGGACGCTGCGCGGCAGAGTGAAGCCTGCCAGGCGTCGGGCCCAGGCTATCATCCTCGCCTCCACCGGCGGTCCACGAGCGCCCTATTCCGGTTCAAGGTGCTCACCCGCCTGGTCGGTAGCCGGTCGGAAACCATAGACATCAAACATCATCGACTCCATTCGATCGGGCCTCGATCACTTGGCCCAGTGTGAATGCGCCCCAAGACTACCATTTCGCGCGCCTCGGCTGCAGAGTGGCCATCGACGCCCAGGAAAACCCATATCGGGCAGACGGTACCGTCGATTGAGTTATGCGGCGGTTGCACGGAATTCGTCCAGCAGCAGGCCTCTCGCGGCCATCGGGTCGATGCCGCCGGCGGTTTTCCTGCTCGGGAGAACGTCGCGGGTGATGAGCCGCATAAGCTGGCACTTGCACAGGCTCTCCGGATGACATTGGCCACAGTCAGTCAGGTGCCGGCTGAAGCCCTCGATGGGCATCGGCTTGCCGATCAGGCAGATGACAAGAATAAAATTGGATCACCCCATGGATGCTCAGTGTTGATGGATGGTTTGTAGGGCATCTTGCCGATCCTCGGCACGCGCGCATTTCAAGGGTGATGGTGCGCCGCCTATGGCGCTCCCGATTCCTATCTGCCATTGGACCGCCACCACGGCAAAGGACCTTGGCTGGAATGTAGATAAAGAACTGGTTAGGGAGCATTGCCTGTTTATTTATCCATCTAAATGAACCTTTATGTCGGCACTTGGTGGACATCCCGGCAACCGGAACTGTGCTATATAGTTGACATAATCAGTCGGACATAAGCGAGGAGATCATGACCCCACCGATCCTGAACAACATGACATTCGATGCCGATGGCTTCATGCCCGATATGGATGGCTGGAGCGTGGAGATGGCGCGCCGGCTCGCCTCGATGGATGGCCTCGGCGTCCTCGATGATCGGCAGATCGCCGTGCTGCTGCACCTGCGCGCCAGCTATCGACGTCTGGGCGCGGTTCCCGCCCTGCCCCATGTCTGCCATCTGGGCGGGTTCGAGCCGGACTGCATGACCCGGCTATTCCCCAGCGCGCGTGAGGTCTGGCGCCTGGCCGGATTGCCCAATCCGGGCGAGGAGGCGAAGGCCTACCTGTAGGCGCACCGCTCCGGAACCCGGCGTGCCCCAACCTTCGAGGAGTCAGGTGCCATGAAACTCTATTACAGCCCAGGGGCTTGTTCGCTTTCCCCCCACATCGTCCTGGTCGAGGCGGGTCTCGATTACGAACTTGAAAAGGTGGACCTGGCCGCCAGGAAGACCGCGCACGATGCGGATTTCCTGCGCATAAACCCCAAGGGTTATGTCCCCGCGCTCGAACTGGCCGACGGCCAGGTGCTGACCGAGGGACCGGCCATCGTCCAGTACCTGGCCGACCAAGTCCCGGACAGGAAACTCGTACCTCTGGCCGGGACCTGGGAACGTTACCGCACGCAGGAATGGCTGAACTTCATCTCCACCGAACTGCACAAGGGCTTCGGGGCACTGTTCAACAGCCATATCCCCGAGGCCTGGCAGGCGG
>JAAXVP010000043.1 GCA_013335435.1 Thiobacillus sp.
GCCAGCCATGATCGAAAAACTCATCGCCTGGTCCATCACCAACCGTTTCCTGGTCGTCCTCGCCACCCTGATCGCCACCGGCTGGGGCCTGGTCGCCGTGGTCAAGACCCCGGTCGACGCCCTGCCCGACCTGTCCGACGTCCAAGTCATCATCCGCACGCCCTACATGGGCCAGGCGCCCAAGGTGGTCGAGGACCAGGTCACCTACCCGCTCGCCACCACCATGATGTCGGTGCCGGGCGCCAAGGCGGTGCGGGCCTATTCGATGTTCGGCGACTCCTACGTCTATGTCCTGTTCGAGGACGGCACCGACATTTACTGGGCCCGCTCACGCGTGCTGGAGTACCTGAACGGGGCCGCCGACCGCCTGCCGGCCGGGGTCAAGCCGGCCATCGGGCCGGACGCCACCGGGGTCGGCTGGATCTACGAGTACGCCCTCACCGACCGTAGCGGCAAGCGCGACCTGGCCCAGCTGCGCACCCTGCAGGACTGGTTCCTCAAATACGAATTGCAGGCCCTGCCCAACGTCTCCGAGGTCGCCACCGTCGGCGGCATGGTCAAGCAGTACCAGATCATCGTCGACCCGGACCGCCTGCGTGCCCTGGGCATCCCGCTCACCGAGATGATGACGGCGGTGCAGCGCGCCAACCAGGAGTCGGGCGGCTCGGTGGTGGAGATGGCCGAGGCGGAATACCTGGTCCGGGTCACCGGCTACCTGCAATCGGTCGAGGACATCCGGAAGATCCCGTTGCGCGCGTCCGGCGGCACCCCGGTCCTGTTGGGCGACGTGGCGCGAGTGCAGATCGGCCCGCAACTGCGCACCGGCATCGCCGAGCTGAACGGCGAGGGCGAGGTGGTCGGCGGCGTCATCCTGATGCGCTCGGGCGCCAATGCCATGGACACCCTGAAGGCGGTCAAGGCCAAGCTGGCCGAGCTGCAGAAGGGCCTGCCCGAGGGGGTCGAGATCGTGCCGACCTACGACCGTTCAGGCCTGATCGAGCGCTCGGTGGCGACCCTGAGCCACCGTCTGGTCGAGGAATTCATCGTCGTGGCCGTGGTCTGCCTGGCCTTCCTGTTCCACCTGCGCTCGTCCTTCGTGGCCATCGTGTCGCTGCCGCTCGGGATACTGATCGCCTTCATCGTCATGCGCGGCCAGGGCATCAACGCCAACATCATGTCCCTGGGCGGCATCGCCATCGCCATCGGCGCCATGGTCGACGCCGCCGTGGTGATGATCGAGAACATGCACAAGCACCTGGAGGCGTGGTGGCGGGAGCATTCCCCCCACGCCGCCCCCCACCCTAACCCTCCCCCGCAGGCGGGGGAGGGGACCACTGCTCCCTCCCCCGCAAGCGGGGGAGGGCCGGGGGTGGGGGCCGACCAGCCCGACTATTTCGCCATCGCCCGCGAGGCCGCCGCCGAGGTCGGCCCGGCCCTGTTCTTCTCCCTGCTGATCATCACCGTCAGCTTCCTGCCGGTGTTCACCCTGGAGGCCCAGGAGGGCCGGCTGTTCGCGCCCCTGGCCTACACCAAGTCCTATGCCATGGCGGCGGCGGCCGGCCTGTCGGTGACCCTGATCCCGGTCCTGATGGGCTGGTTCATCCGCGGCCATATCAAGGACGAGCAGCACAATCCGATCAACCGCTTCCTGATCGGACTGTACCGGCCGCTGATCGCGGCCGCCCTGCGGCGACCGCGCACCCTGCTGGCCTTCGCCCTGGTGGCCCTGGCGGCGACCTGGTTCCCGGTGCACAAGGTCGGCTCGGAGTTCATTCCGCCGCTCGACGAGGGCGACCTGCTCTACATGCCGACCACCCTGCCCGGCCTGGCGCCCGGCACCGCCGCCGAACTGCTGCAACTGTCCGACCGCATGATCAAGACCGTGCCGGAAGTGAAATCCGTGTTCGGCAAGATCGGCCGCGCCGAGACCGCCACCGACCCGGCGCCGCTGACCATGATCGAGACCACCATCCAGCTCAAGGATCCGTCCGCGTGGCGGCCCGGCATGACCATCGACAGGATCATCGCCGAGCTGGACCAGGCGGTGCGCATCCCCAGCCTGGCCAACTTGTGGATCCAGCCGATCCGGACCCGGCTCGACATGCTGGCCACCGGTATCAAGAGCCCGGTCGGGGTGAAGATCGCCGGCCCCGACCTGGCCGTGATCGAGCGTATCGGCGGCGACATCGAGGCCCTGCTCAAGACCCTGCCGGGCACGGCCAGCGCCATGCTGGAACGGACCTCATCAGGCCGCTACCTCAACATCGCCATCGACCGCGCGGCGGCGGCCCGCTACGGCCTCAACATCGCCGACATCCAGGACATGATCGGCATGGCCGTGGGCGGCATCAACATCGGCGAGGCGGTGGAAGGCCTGGAGCGCTACCCGATCCAGATCCGCTATCCGCGCGAGCTGCGCGACAGCCTGGACAGCCTGGCCCGGCTGCCCCTGGTCACCGGCCAGGGCGCCACGGTGCCGCTCTCGGCCATCGCCCGGATCGCCATCACCGAAGGCCCGCCCATGCTGAAGAGCGAGAACGCCCGCCCGAACGGCTGGATCTACGTCGACATCAAGGGCGACGACCTGGGCGGCTATGTCCGCGAGGCGCAGAAGGCGGTGGCCGACAAGATCAAGCTGCCGCCCGGCTACTCGATCGCCTGGTCAGGCCAGTTCGAGTACCTGGAACGCGCCGAGGCCCGCCTGAAAATGGTGGTGCCGCTGACCCTGGCGATCATCTTCGTGCTCCTCTACCTGACCTTCCGCAACGGCTGGCAGCCGGCCCTGATCATGCTCACCCTGCCGTTCGCCCTGATCGGCGGCTACTGGCTGCTGTTCCTGCTCGGCTACAACATGTCGGTGGCGGTGGCGGTCGGCTTCATCGCCCTGGCCGGGGTGGCGGCGGAGTTCGGCGTGGTGATGCTGATATATCTCGACCAGGCGGTGAAGGCGCGCCAGGCCGAGGGCCGTTATGAGACCCGGGCCGACCTGATGGCGGCGATCATGGACGGCGCCGTCCTGCGGGTGCGGCCGAAGGCGATGACTGTGGCGGTGATCCTGGCCGGCCTGTTCCCGATCATGGTCGGCGGCGGCACCGGCAGCGAGGTCATGCAGCGCATCGCCGCGCCCATGCTGGGCGGCATGATCACGGCGCCGCTGCTGTCGATGTTCGTGATCCCGGTGGTCTACCTGCTCTGGCGCCAGCGGGAAATGCGGGCCTGAGCGGTTTCAGGCCGGTACGGCCACGGGGCGGCCGGCCTGGCGTATCAGCAGGTCGGTGATCGCCGGGGCCGGCTGCGGCTTGTGGTAGAGATAGCCCTGGATGAGGTGGCAGCCGTTCTTGACCAGGAACTCGGCCTGCTCGGGACGCTCCACCCCCTCGCCGATCACCTCCAGGCCGAGCCCCTTGGCCAGGGCGATGATGGCCTGGACCACCGGCACACGCTGGCTGTCGGTGTGGATCTCGTTGACGAAGGCCTTGTCGATCTTCAGGGTGTGCAGGGGCAGCAACTGGATGTAGGCGAGCGACGAATAGCCGGTGCCGAAGTCGTCGATGGCGAGCCGCACCCCGGCACCGGCCAGGTGGTTGAGCTTGTGCAGGACACCGTCGAAATTGCGGATGGCGATGCCCTCGGTGATCTCCAGCTTCAGCCACTCGGAGGCCAGGTCATACTTGGCGATGGCGGCCAGGACGCGCTCGGGGAAGTCGTCCTGGTCCAGGTAGTGGGGCGAGATGTTCACCGACATGGTGATCGGCCCCAGGCCCCGGTCGAGCCAGGCGCGCATGTCGGCGCAGGAGGTCTCCAGGAGCCAGTCGGACAACGGGCAGACCAGGCCGATCTCCTCGGCGAGCGGGAAGATGTCGCCGGCGCCGCGCAGACCGTCGCTGGGATGCTGCCAGCGCATCAGGGCCTCGACCCCGACGATCCGGCCGCTCTCGGCATCGACCTGGGGCTGGTAATAGAGCATCAGCTCGCCCTCGCGCGCGGCCCGGCGCAGTTCCGCCTGCTGCCGGTGCTTGACCGAGGAGACGTCGGGCATGCTGGCGGCGTAGCAGGCATAGCCGTTCTTGCCGCCCTGCTTGACGTGGTGCAGGGCGATGTCGGCATGGCGCATGAGATTCTTGGAACTGCTGCCATCGGCCGGGCAGAGGGCGATACCGATGCTGGCGGTCAGGAATATCTCGTGGCCGCCGATCTCGCACGGCGCCTCCAGGACGCTGAGGATGCGCTGGGCCAGGGCCTTGGCCGCCTCGGCCTCGGCGATCTGGGGCAACAGCAGGGCGAACTCGTCCGCCTCCATGCGCGCCAGGGTATCGCCGCCCTCCAGGCAGCCCTCGATGCGCTGGGCGGCGATGCGCAGGAGGTCGTCGCCGATGGGATGGCCGAGGCTGTCGTTGACCCACTTGAAGCGGTCCAGGTCGACCAGCATCACCGCCATGGGCGCGCCGTTGCGGCGCGACTGGATCAGGGCGAACTCCAGGCGGTCGCGGAAGAGCTCGCGGTTGGGCAGTTCGGTGACCCGGTCGTGCAGGGCATGGTAGGCGACCATGGCCTCGGCCTTGCGCCGCTCGCTGACGTCGCGGGCGATGCCGTAGGTGCCGATGAATTCGCGCTGGCCGGCCGGGTTCTCGTGGCTGTAGACCCCGAAGGCGTTGACGCTCAGGGTCACCACGTTGATCTCGAAGTGGCGCGTGTCCTCGGTGTAGTGGCTGCGCAGGCGCAGCTCGACGTTGCGGCTGGCGCGCTCGCCGGTGCGGCGCTCGTCGAGGACGTGGCGGGCACGCACCAAGTCCTCGGCATGGACCAGGACGGAATAATGCTTGCCGATCAACTCGTCGCGGGCATAGCCGAGCAGGCTCTCGGCGCGCTGGTTGACGAAGGTGAAGCGGCCGCTCTGGTCGAGGGTGTAGATGAAGTCCGGCGACTGCTCGACCAGGTAGCGGTACAGGCGCTCGGACTGGGTCAGGCGCTGGCGCATGCGCTCGTTTTCCCGCCGTTCGTGGTGCAGGGCCAGGGCGTTCGCCACCGTGCGCAGCAGTTCGTCCGGTTCGGCCGGCTTGCGGATGAAGTCGTAGGCACCCTGCTTGAGGGCGCCGATGGCGGCGTCGATCTCGCTGTCGCCGCTGACCACGATGGTATACAGCTCGATGCCCCGGCGCCGGGCATGGCGCAGGACATCGAGGCCATACATGTCGCGCAGGTGCAGGTCGAGCAGCATGAGATCGAATTCCTGCCGGTCGAGCGCGGCGATCGCCGCCTCGCCGCTGTCGGCGGTCTCGATCAGGTAGCCGGCGGCACCGAGCAGGCGGCTCGTCGTGCGCAGCATGAGCGGCTCGTCGTCGACCAGCAGAAGGCGTGCCGGCGGCGCCGCCGCGCTGCCGAGGTCGCCGCCCAGCAGGACGTTCAACAAGGTGCGGTCGATTTGCGGGGGCGCGTCGCTCATGCCGTCTCGCCTTACATCGGTGCCGCGGGCAGGTGCACGGTGAACGCGGTGCCGGACGGCCCGCTCTGGCACTCGATGCGGCCGCCGTTACGCGCCACCAGTTCGCCCACGATGGCCAGGCCGAGACCGGAATGGCCGCCACCCTTGGTCGTCTCGACCGGCTTGAACAACCGGGCCTGCACCTCGGGCGGGATGCCGGGACCATCGTCGCTGACCAGCAGTACGATCTCGCGCCCGCCGGGGCCGGGCACCGGACCCGAGGTCGAAACGGCAATGCGGCCCTCGGCGCCGAGGGCCTCGACGGCGTTCTTGAGCAGGTTGAGCAGGATCTGTTTGAGGCTGTCGCGATCGGCCTGGACGTTGGCCAGGCCCTCCTGCAGGGTCGCCTCGACCCGGATGCCGCCGGGGATGAAATGGGTGTCGCGACAGAATGCCAGCAGTTCGCGCGCGGCCCGGTTCAGGTCGGTGCCGCGGGCCGACGTCGCCTCGACCGCTTCGGCCTCGGCCGGCTGGGCGAGTTGGCGCAGGATGCGGCTCACCCGCTCGATCTCGGTATTGACCAGGGCCAGGTCGTCCGCCAGGGCGCCCACCTCCGGCTGGTTGCGCAGGTCGTCGGCCAGGATGCGCAAGTAATTCTTGATGATGCCGAGCGGGTTGTTGGCCTCATGCACCGCGCGCCGCACCTGGTCGCGCAGACCGGGGGCGCCCGCCGTGTCGGACACCGGCTCGAGCAGACGCGCCGCCATCTCGCCGGCGAAGGCGCGCAACAGGGCGGGCCGCGCCAGCAGGCCGGCGACGACCCCCTGTTCGGCCGCGAACACCAGCACCGAGCACGGTGCCGCGGCGCCGAGCGGGATGGCCAGCAGGGCCGGCACCTCTTCACCGCCGCCGAGCAGACGCAACAACTGCTTGTCGAGCAGGCTGGCCCCCAAGTCGGCCACCCGTACGGTTTCGATGCCGCCGCCACCGGCGGCGCGGCCGACACACCCCCCCGCCTCGCCGACCGGAACCCCGAGTTCCTCGCCGCGCGCCAGATGCGGCCAGGGCGCCAGGGGGCGCAGTCGACCGCCCTCGATCTGGTAGTACAGGCAATCGCCCAGACCGAACAGGGTACGCGCCGTCAGCGCGGTGGTGCGCAGTTGCTCGGGCGCGGCGGATTGCTTGCGCGCCGGGTGGGCATGCATGGCCCCCATCATGGCCATGCCGCGCACTTCCTCGGCCAGGCTGGCCTGCGCCCGCGCCTGGTCGCCCGGGTCGGCCAGGCGGATGCCAAGGAAATCGGCCGCCTGCCGGATCTCGTCGGCAACGCCGTCGCGCAGGCCGGCGAGGGTTTCCGGGCCGCAGCCGAGCAGATCGGGCGCCTGCCATTCCGGTTCCTCGTCCATGGAATGGGCCAGCCAGACGATGCGCACGAGCGGATGCGCCTGGGCGACCTGGTCGGCGGCTTCATGGTGATAGAGCAGGGCATCGGCCAGGAAACCTTCCAATTCCCAACGCGCCGCCAGCCAGGCCCCCACCTCGGCGTGGGTGAAGCCCAGGGTGTTTTCCTCCCAGCGGGTCAGCCAGGTATCGTCGTTGTTTTCCGCCAGGGCGCGGCGATACTCGGCGGGAAAGGTCGCCAGCATCGCCAGCTTGCCGACGTCGTGCAGCAGGCCGGCCAGGTAGGCCTCCTCGACGTGCGGGTAGTTGGCCGCCTTGGCCAGGCGCTTGGCCAGGATGGCCGAGCCCAGGCTGTGGCGCCAGAAGTTGCCGAGATCGATGTCATGGCCGCCGGCCAGGCCGTTGAACACTTGCTGGATGGCATCGCCGATGACCGCCGTGCGCACCGCGTCGAGGCCGATTTGCATCAGGGCCTGCAACAGGTTGCGCGGCGCCTGGCGGCCGTGCCGGTCGGCGGCGGTCGCCAAGGTGAGCAGCCGGGCGCTCAGGGCCGGCTCGTGGCCGACCAGCTTGGCGATGTCGTCCAGACCGGAATCCTCGTCGCGACAAAGCTCCAGCAGGCGCAGCAATACCTGCGGCAAGGCCGGTAGGCGCGTCGTCAGGAGACGATGCCGGGTGTCTTTGTCTATCCTGCTCATAATCCCTGGGCAAGCCCATCCGCCAGATTAGGTAAGTCTACTCAATTATGAAGTGGTTTTTCAACAACGCAACCTAAACCATTAATAAGAAATCTATTTTCCGCATAGGGAGATTTGCCGGCGCAGCCGGTCAACGGGCGGAACGGCCCGCTTGACCACCTAGTATCGGCGGCAGACGGGCGAAACTGAACCGGAGCGGGTCTATCCGGCCGTACCCAGGACGATGCGCAGCCAGAGCCACCAGTACCTGATCGACCAGGGCCGCAGGCGGATGGCATGCCGGATGCAATGGCTCGCCTGGCGCCGGTCGCCGCGCAAGCGGGCGTTGCTGGCCGCGTCGCGCCAGCGGCGGGCCAGGAAACGGCGGCCGCGAGCGCCGAAATGCACCCCTGCCGGCGCCTCCCGGTAGACCCGCTGGGCCACTTCCGCCCACCGGAACAGATAATCCGGGTAGCGGTGGTGCAGGTGACCGCCGTGCCCGGCCGGGGCATTCCGGAGCGAGCGCAGGAATTCGGCCGGCGCGCCCGGCAGATGCAGCCAGGGCCCGAGCGCGGCGATCCGGCCGAACAGGACGGCATCGTGGCCGGTCGGGATGTCCTCGGGATAGCCGCCGGCGGCGCGGACCGCGGCCGCGCGGAACAACGTGCAGGAACCGACCCCGGCATCGCGCTCGAGCATCCAGAGCCAGGGGTTGCCGGTGATCGGCGCCAGATCGTCGTACCGGCGCCGGTCCTCGTTCGCCCAGACGAACTCCCGGTCCGTGCTGGCGGCGACGGCATCGGGACGCTGCGCCATGACTTGGCAGGCGCGGGCCAGGAAATCCGCCGGCCAGCGGTCGTCGGAGTCCAGGAAGGCCACGGCCTCCATGTCCTGCCCGAACCGCGCCAGGCCGAGGTTGCGCGCCGCCGAAGCGCCCCGGTTGGCAGACCGGATCAGGTGAACTTCCGGTTCAGGATGCGCCGCGATCCAGGCCGCGACCCGTTCCGCGGTCGCGTCGGTGGAACCGTCGTCGACCACCACGACGGCACTCGGCGGCCGGGTCTGGCCGGCGACCGAGTCCAGCGTCCGGACGATCAGGTCGGGACGATTGTAGACGGGAATGACGACCAGGACGCGCACGGGCGGCGGCCCCCTATTCCGCCAATGCCATGTAGTCCTTGTAGATGCAGCGGTCCATCACCACCATCAGGCCGGCGGCGCGCGCCCGCTCGGCAGCTTCCTCGTGGACGATGCCCTCCTGGATCCAGATCGCCGGGGCGCCGATCGCCAGGCATTCCTCGACCACGCCGGGGATGTGCTCGGCGGCCCGGAAGACGTCGACCAGGTCGACCGGGAAGGGGATGTCGGCCAGGCTGGCGTAGGCCTTCTCGCCCAGTGCCTCGGCAAGCGCCGGCCGTACCGGCACGATGCGGTAGCCGAACCGTTGCATGGCCTGGGAAACGCCGTAGCTGGGCCGGCCCGGTTGCGGCGACAGGCCGACCACGGCGATGGTCTTGACGCGCTTCAGGAGGGCACGGATCTCGTCACTGGAGGGATTCTGGAAGGACATGGCTGGGTTCCTGGTCAGGGCGGGGATACCGCCGGTCGGGTGGGTCACGGCTGCGGAAAAGCCTTGATCATCACATAGTCGTCCATCGGAAGCGTGGATGCGAGCCGGGGGCAGTGCCGGCCGCGCAGCGGTAGGTGCGACCGGCCGCGAGTCGTCCGCGGGGGTTCATGAGGAGGTGCGCATAGTCACGATGCCGTCAGTTCCCGGATCATCACGTAGTCATCCATCACGAACCCTTCGCCGATATTCTCGACGACGATGGTCGCCACCTGGAAGCCATGCTTCAGGTAGGCCTCGATGGCCGGCTTGTTCTGCCGGTTCACCCGCAGGAGGAGACGATCGTTGCCGTGCTGGCGGGCGCGTTCGGCGACCGCGCGGATCAAGGCGCCGCCGATGCCGTGGCGTTGCAGTTCGGTGGCGACGTACAGCTTGTCCAGCTTGAAGTCGCCGTTGTCGAGCGGGTAGCCGTGCGCGAAGCCGACCAGTTCGCCGCCGGCGCGCGCCGCCAGCCACATGTCGCCGCGCGCCAGGAGCTGCCGCACCAGGCCGGGCTTGTAGCGCTGGTCGAGCATGTAGTCGATCTGGGCCTGGCCGATGATGCCCGGATAGGCGACGTTCCAGACCGCCCGCGCCAGGTCCGCCAGGGCCTCGGCCTCGTCCAGGCGCAGGGGGGAAATCTCAATGTCCATAGAGCGAGCCCTTCTTGCCTTCCGGCCGGGTCTTGAAGCGCATGTGCGGCCAGAAATACTGCTCCGGCATCTCGCGGATGCGGTCCTCGATGAAGGCGTTCATGCGCCGGGTGTCGGCCTCGACATCCTCGCTCGGGAAGTCCTGCCAGGCCGGATGGAAACGGGTGACGAAATGGCCGTCCTGCCAGCGCGTGATGCAGGGCACCACGACGGCGCCGGTGGCGCGGGCCAGGCGGGACAGGCCGGTGATGGTGGCGGCCGGCACGCCGAAGAAGGGTACGAAGATGGCGTCCTTACGGCCGAAGTCCATGTCGGGCAGGTAGTAGAACGGCCGGCCCTTCTTGATCGCGCGGATGACCGGCTTGATGCCGTCGCGGCGGGAATACATCTCGGAATCGCCGAACCGCGTGCGGGCATGCAGCATCAGGCGGTCGACATGGGGATTCTTGATCCGGGAATAGAGCGACACGATGGGGGCGAACTCGGCGGTGACCCGGACGCCGCCGATGTTGAGGCCGACGAAGTGGGGCGCCAGCCAGATCAGCGGCTTGCCCAGGTGTGGCCGGACGTTCTCCAGGCCCTCGAACCGGGTCAGGCGTTCCACCTCGGCCCGGTCGCCCCACCAGGACACCGTTTCCAGCAGGGTGGCGCGGCCGAGGGCGCGGAAGTTGGCCCGGCACAGCGCCGTCCGCTCCGCCTCGGCCATCTCGGGGAAGCACAGACGCAGGTTGGTGAGGACGACCTGGCGGCGTTCCCGCGCCACGGCATGGAGCAATGCCCCCAGCCACTCGCCCAGCCGGACCAGGCCGGCGTGGGGCAGGACGGCGTGGAGCAGGCGCAGGATGGCCAGGCCGAGTCGGCTCATAGGTTCTCCGGGAGTGGCGGCTGCGATTTCTTGCGGCGGAAGTAGCGGTAGCTCCACAGATACTGGTCCGGCATGGCGCGGACAAAGTCGGCGATGGCCGCATGCACGCGGGTGGCCGCCTCGGCCGGATCCGCCGGGAGGTCGTCCAGGGGAGTGATATGGAGCCGGTAGCCCCGACCGCCGGGCAGACGTTCGCAGACCAGGATCAGGACCGCGGCGCCGGTCGCCGACGCGAGCCGATAGGGCAGGACCGGGACATAGGCCGGCTGGCCGAAGAACCGGATCCAGACCCCGTCGGCCCCGCGATTGGCCACTTGGTCGGGCAGGATGAAGGCGGCCTCGTTGCGCTTGAGGGCGGCGAGCAGGGCCTTCACGCCGCCGCGGTCGGGCGGCACGGTGCGGATCTGGCCGCGCTCGCGGCCGGCCTTCATCATGGCGTGGACCCAGGGTTGGCGCGGCGGCCGGTAGAGGGCGGTCATGGGATGGCGGGCGCCGTACCAGATGCCGGCCAACTCCCAGCAGCCCAGGTGCGGCGCCAGGAGCAGCAGCCCCTTGCCGCGCTGCCGGGCGGCTTCGAGATGTTCCAGGCCGCGCACCTCGCGCACCAGGGCGGTCACCTCGGCCAGCGGGCGCAGCCAGATCGCGACCACCTCCAGGATGCCGCGTCCCAGGCCGGCGGCGATGGCGGCCAGGCCGACCTGCCCGGCCATGCCGGTCATGCCCAGGTTCTCGCGCAGGATGCGCCGGTGTTTGCGGCGCAGCAGGGCGAGGAAGCCGAACAGGCTGCCAAAGGCATGCAACAAGGGCAGCGGGACGCGCGCGAGTAACGCAAACAGGAAACGTGGCAATTGACAGGTCTGTCGCTGAAGAAACACAATTATGAAGCCGCCGAGTTAATGCAGACAACTTGCAGGGCGGGATAAAAATTCTGCTAAAGCGTCGCCTGCTCAGGGTCCGGAGCCGGTAACGCCGGTGAAGTATGGGCCAGCAAGGAGCAATTCCCATGAGCGAATACCTGTTTACCTCCGAATCGGTTTCCGAAGGTCATCCCGACAAGGTGGCCGACCAGATTTCCGACGCCGTCCTCGACGCCATCCTGGCCCAGGACCCCGCCGCCCGCGTCGCCGCCGAGACCCTGGTGAGCACCGGCCTGGTCATCCTGGCCGGTGAGATCACCACCAAGGCGCACGTCAATTTCGCCCAGGTGGCGCGCGAGACCATCCGCCAGATCGGCTACGGCGACCCCAACCTGCGCTTCGACGCCGACGGCTGCTCGGTGCACGTCTGCTACGGCCAGCAGAGCCCCAACATCGCCCAGGGCGTCGACCACGCCTCCGACGACTTCCTCAACCAGGGCGCCGGCGACCAGGGCCTGATGTTCGGCTACGCCTGCGACGAGACGCCCTCCCTGATGCCCATGCCGATCTACCTGGCGCACCGCCTGGTCGAACGCCAGGCCCTGCTGCGCAAGGACGGCCGCCTGCCCTGGCTGCGTCCGGACGCCAAGAGCCAGGTCACCTTGCGCTACGTCGACGGCAAGCCGGTGGCGGTCGACACCGTGGTCCTGTCCACCCAGCACAGCCCGGAATTCAGCCCGCCCGAGGTACAGAAGACCCTGCACGAGGCGGTCATCGAGGACATCATCAAGCCGGTCCTGCCGCGTGAGATGACCAAGGGCCCGGTCAACTACCTGGTCAACCCGACCGGCTGCTTCGAGATCGGCGGCCCGCACGGCGACGCCGGCCTGACCGGGCGCAAGATCATCGTCGACACCTACGGCGGCGCGGCCCCGCACGGCGGCGGTGCCTTCTCCGGCAAGGATCCGACGAAGGTCGACCGCTCGGCCGCCTACGCCGCCCGCTACGTGGCCAAGAACATCGTCGCCGCCGGCCTGGCCAGCAAGTGCCTGGTCCAGGTCAGCTACGCCATCGGCGTCGCCCAGCCGACCTCGATCATGGTCGAGACCTACGGCACCGGCAAGCTCGGCAACGAGCGCCTGGTTGAACTGGTGCGCGCGCATTTCGACCTGCGCCCGAAGGGCATCGTCCAGATGCTCGACCTGCTGCGGCCGATCTACCGCAAGACCGCCGCCTACGGCCACTTCGGCCGCGACGAGCCGGAGTTCACCTGGGAAGCGACCGACAAGGCCGACGCGCTGCGCGACGCCGCCGGGCTGTAACCCGCTCCCCCCACCCCAGCCCTCCCCCGCGAGCGGGGGAGGGCTGGGGTGGGGGGAATACTTCCTACATAATCCCCCCATGGCCCAACTCGTCCTCTTCCCCGACAAGGAACGCTCGGTCCATCGCCGTCATCCCTGGCTGTTCGCCGGCGCGGTCGGCCGCCTGGAAGGCCGCGCCCGGCCCGGCGACACGGTCGAGGTCCTGTCCGACAAGCTCAAGCTGCTCGGCCGCGCCGCCTACAGCCCGAATTCCCAGGTGCGTGCCCGGATGTGGAGTTTCGACCCGGCCGAGAGCATCGACGACGTCTTCTTCAAGCGCCGGGTCGCCCTCTCGGTGGCGCGGCGCGCGGCCCTGCCCGAGTTGCGCGGCCAGGACGGGGTGCGCCTGATCCACGCCGAATCGGACGGCCTGCCCGGCGTCATCGCCGACCGCTACGGCGACACCGTGGTCCTGCAACTGACCTCGGCGGGCGCCGACAAGTGGCGCAAGGCCATCGTCAACGCCATCGTCCAGGCCACCGGCTGCGCCCGCGTCTATGAGCGTTCCGACTCCGACGTGCGCGCCCTCGACGGCCTGGAGCCGGTCACCGGCTGGGTCCATGGCGAAGCGCCGGCCGAGCCGGTCACGATCGAGGAGCACGGCGTCCGCCTGGGGGTCGACTTCGCCGGCGGCCACAAGACGGGCTTCTACCTCGACCAGCGCGACAACCGCGCCCTGCTCGGCCAGTTGGCGGCCGGCAAGACCGTGCTCAACTGCTTCTGCTACACCGGCGGCTTTTCCCTGCAGGCCCTGGCCGGCGGCGCAAGCCACGTGCTGTCGATCGACTCCTCCGGCCCCGCCCTCGACCAGGCCCGCGCCAACCTGGCCCGCAACCCGCACCTGCCGGCCGAGCGGGCCGAATGGCTGGAGGCGGACGTCTTCCAGGCCTTGCGCGACTTCCGCAAGGAAGGCCGGACCTTCGACCTCATCGTCCTCGACCCGCCCAAGTTCGCCCCCTCGTCTGCCCATGCCGAGCGCGCGGCACGCGCCTACAAGGACATCAACCTGCTCGGCTTCAAGCTGCTCACTCCGGGCGGCCTGATGATGACCTACTCCTGTTCGGGCGGCATCGGCATCGAGCTGTTCCAGAAGATCGTCGCCGGCGCCGCCCTGGACGCCGGCCGCGACGCCCGCATCGTCAGGCGCCTGGCCGGCGCGGCCGACCATCCGGTCGGACTGGCCTACCCCGAGGGGGAATACCTGAAAGGATTGCTGGTCCAGGCCGATTAAGCCTGTAAGCTATTGAAATAAACAATAGGCTGCATACACGGGGCGCGAGTGCGCACGACTCCGGAATCGGACATATTTATCCCGTTATGCTTGCCAACCCGTTTCATCAACTATTTCCTGGATGCAGACCATGTCCCAAGCCGCCAACAACCACCAAGCCACCCTGCTCCGCTCCGTCCGCCTCACCCCCACGGACAGCGCCGAAATACGCCAGATCGTCCTACAGGTGAACGAGCCCGCCTATTACTTCCCGGCCGGCCAGAGCATCGGCGTCTCGGTGCCCGGACCGCATCCCTACGGCAACAAGGAATACCACCGCTTCTACACCCTCGCCTCGGTGCGCGACTGCGAGGCCGGCGCGGAACTGGAGATCGTGGTCCGGCGCTGCTTCTACACCGACGAGGTGTCGGGCGAGGAATACCCGGGCATCGCTTCCAACTACCTGTGCGACGCCCAGCCCGGCAGCACCATCACCCTGACCGGTCCCCACCGCAGCCCCTTCGTGGTGCCGGCCGACAAGACCAGCAACCTGCTGATGATCGGCGCCGGCACCGGCATCGCCCCGTACCGTGCCTTCCTGCGCCGCATCTACGAACAGGAAGGCGACTGGCAGGGCAAGGTACGCCTGTTCTACGGCGCCCGCACCGGCTTCGACATGCTGTACATGAACGACATCAACAACGACCTCGCCAACTACTACGACCAGGCCACCTTCCAGGCCATCCAGTCGGTCGGCAAGGGCTATTTCAGTGACGATGGCGAAGCCCTGAAGCGCGGCGTCGAGGACAACGCCCAGGAAATCTGGCAGCTCATCCAGGATCCCAAGACCCATGTCTACCTGGCCGGCATGGACCGGGTCGCCGCCGCCTTCGATGCCGCCATGACCAAGACCGCCGGCGCCGACGCCTGGCAGGCCGCCAAGCAGAAACTCGCCGACGAGCGCCGCTGGGCCGAGCTGACCTACGACTGAGGCCTTGCCCCTGCCAATCCGGCGCCGGCGGCGAAACTAGCGGCGCCCGGTCAGGGCGGCGAACAGGCCCAGTCCGATGAACACGCCGCCCGCCAGCCCGCGACCTATCCGGCGCGCGCCATCGGCCCGCTGCAACGCCGGCGCCACGGACCCGGCGGCCAGCGCATAGAGGCTGTCGGTCGCCGCGGCGATGGCCACGAACAGCGCGCCCAGGACGACGGTCGACGCCATGACCGGCGCCCCGGGGGCCAGGAACTGGGGCAGGAAGGCGGCGAAGAACACGGTCGTCTTAGGGTTGAGCAGAGCGACCACGAAACCATCCCGGAAGATGCGGCCGAGCGATGCCGGCTCCGGCCGGACGGACGCCGCTTCAGCCCGGGCCGGGCGCAGCATGCGCACCCCCAGATAGACCAGGTAGAGCGCGCCGGCATACTTGACCACCGTGAAGGCCGCCGCCGAGACGGCGAACAGCGCCGCCAAGCCGACCGCGGCGGCCAGCGCGTTGGCCAGGTTGCCCAGCGCGACCCCCGCCACCGAAACCAGGCCCGACCGGCGCCCCTGCACCAGGCTGCGCGCCACGACGTAGAGCACGCCCGGCCCCGGCGTCAGCGCGAGGACCAGGCTGGCGAACAGGAAGGCGGAGAACAGGGGCCAGGGCGGCAGGTAAGCGGCCATATCGCGTCCGGTTGAACGTGGACCCTTTTGGGCTTCCGAGGCGTGCCGAAAGGCCCGGTCTTCATGCGCGCCGCAGGGATCGAGTCCGGCAGGCCCCATTGTGAGCCGGACGGGCCGCCCTCTCAACGCCCCTTCGGGAAGGCGGCGCGCAGGGCGTCGAGGTGGCCGGCGTGGTTGAACTCGTCATCGCGGAGCGCGGCCAGGGCCCAGCCCTGCGCCCGCCGGACGGACGGCCGCAGGTCCGCGTCGGAGATCGGAAGAG